>NZ_JAHC01000008.1 GCF_002924625.1 Petrotoga sibirica DSM 13575
TGTCAAGTACCTCATCAACCAGTTTTATTATACAGCCGAAACATCCGACGAAGTTTTCAATTTAATTATGTCACTTTTGAGCCTTCCAAAAAACAATATACCCACTGCTATTTTTTGTTCAAACGATTTGGTAGCTATGCAAGTGATAATGGCAGCAAAAAAATTGAATCTTGATATACCAAACGATATTTCGTTAATAGGTTTTGATGACGCAGATTTTGCACAAGCGCTTGAAATTTCTACTTTTAGGCATCCAAAACAGCAATTTGGTGAAAAAGCTGCTCAAATGCTGCTTAAAATGATTGAGGAAAATAACAATGGAAAACCAGAAAAAATTGTCGAAAAAGCCGAGTTCATAGAAAGAAATAGCCTTATTCAAAAAAAGTGAGGAAAAAAGATGTGCGATCTTTTGAATCTTAAAATAGAGCAAATGGCTGGTTTGAATTTCAAATGTGAATGTGGAAGAACTCATAAGGTAGATATTGAAAAAATAATTGTAAAAAGTAATGTTTTGAACGATAAAAATAGTTTTATAGATATTATTGACTCTAAAAATTTATTTGTTGTTGCTGATAAAAATACCTATAAGAGTTTTGGAAAAGAACTAAGTACACTCTTAAAAAGAGAAAATTATCAAATAACTGAGTTTATTTTTCATAACGAAGATCATTTGATCCCAAATGAAAAAAGCGTTGGAAGATTATTGATAGAAATTCCTAAGAATGCATCGTTAATAATTGGTGTTGGTTCTGGAACTATAAACGATCTATGTAGATTTTTAAGTTACAAATTCAATATTCCTTATATAATCTTTGCAACCGCTCCTTCAATGGACGGATATGCTTCAATGGTCTCCCCTTTAATTGTAGAAGGTTTTAAAAGAACGTATGAAGCAACTTATGCAAAAGCAATAGTAGTGGATACACAAGTTTTAAAAAATGCACCTTTAGAAATGATTCATGCAGGATTCGGAGACATTCTTGGAAAGTTTACTTCTTTGACGGATTGGAAACTTTCTAAATTAATCAACAATGAATATTATTGTGAAAATACTGTTGAATTTGTAGAAAAAGCAAGGGATCTTTGCGTAAAAAATGCAGAGAAAATAAGTCAAAGAAGCGAAGAAGTTACTAAACAAATAATGGAAGCGTTAATTATCTCTGGAATAGCCATAGGATTTGTAGGTTACTCAAGGCCTGCATCGGGGGCGGAGCATCACCTAGCTCATTATTGGGAAATGGATGCTATATCAAAAAATATATCCTATCCTTTACATGGAAATTCTGTTGGAGTAGGAACGGTTGTTGTTTCGATGATCTATCAATTAATGAAAGATAAACTTCCTAAAGAATTAATACCGCCAGATCCTGAGTACTTAATTTCAATTCACAAAAAGGTAGGTTCTATATATAACCCAAAAGAATTAGGTATTCCAAAAGACGTCTTTCAAGAAAGTATCATACATGCCAGAGAAATCAGAAATAGATACACTATTCTTCAATTAGCTCATGAGTTTAACTTTTTAGAAAAGATTTCAACGATTCTTACAGAAAAATTTTATGGTTAATTTTTTAACTATTATAATTTGCTCCCCTCAGGTAGACAAATTTAACAATAAAAATCTGCCTACTAAATAGGGGAGATTTTTAAAGATACTTTTGATCGAAGTAATATTTACTAATCAGTGGAGGCAATTGCCTCAATTTCAATTTTGACATCTTTGGGCAGTCGAGCTACTTCCACAGCACTACGGGCGGGATAGGGTTCTGTAAAGAATTCATGATAGACTTCGTTTATTGCTGCCATTTCATTCATATCCTTTAAAAAGAGGGTGCATTTAACTATGTTATCCATACTTAAACCCGCTTCTTCCAGGATTTTTTTAATGTTTGTTAAAGACTGCCTGGTTTGGTCCTTAATATCATCACTTACTAGTTTCCCTTCAGCTGTGAAAGGAATTTGACCACTTGTTATAATCAGATTTCCAACTTTAATAGCTTGAGAATAAGGACCAATTGCCGAAGGGGCATTTTTTGTCTTGATCTTTATTTTTTTACTCATTTTTTTCCAACCTCCTGATGTTATAAAATTGTTCTCTTTAGAATTTCTGCAATCATGCCGCTTTATTCTACTGGTTTTAACCTGCCAGTGAAATGCCTAAGGATTTCGGGTTCATATGTGAATTCTAATCCTTTGAGTGAGGTAGATATATCTTTTACAGCTAACAATCCTTCAGCAACGTAATCAAGGTGTGTGTAAGTATAGACTCTTCTTGGGATGGCTAATCTCAAGAATTCAAAAGGAGATTCAAGTTGTTCACCAGTCTGAGGATCACGCCCCATCATTAATGATCCAACTTCTACACCACGAACTCCAGATTCTAAATAAAGTGCGTTCGCCAATGCTTGAGCTGGAAATTGGTAATAAGGTATATGAGGAAGCATCTTTTTAACATCCACAAAAACAGCGTGTCCTCCAGCTGGATATTGAATTGGTACTCCACCCTCTCTTAACCTATCTCCCAAGTATTTTACTTGTTTTATTCTATAATCCAAATAATCAAATTGAATTCCTTCTTTTAAACCTCTTGCCATGACTTCCATATCTCGCCCAGCTAAACCACCATATGTAGGGAATCCTCGTGTGCCCTAGTTGTATCAAAATGCATGTTACTCAAAACATATTGACCAGGTTTTTTAATTAAAAGGGGGAATAAAACCTGTTCTGCTCCTCTTCCTTGATGAGTGGGTACAAAATAGTTGTAATCAAAGATTTCTTTACTTGTTTCCCATAAATGGTAGAAACTCTTACTTCCCGCGTAAGATTCATCTCCCAACATCAATCCTGACCATTGATTATCGCTCATCGCTCCAGTACCGCTGTCGGTCAACAAATCAATGTAGACTTCTTCTGATTTCAATGCAAATAAATTATAGCCCGTCCTTTTTAAGGCTTCTTCTCTTTCTTTTCTAGAAATTTTTTTGATGGGTTCCACCATCTTGATCTTGAAAGGTTCCGGGTCAGCTTTTTTACCCATTTTTCTCCCCCTATTAAGTATTTGAGGCTTTTTTTGTTAATTTTCTGAAAAAGAACTGAATATTTCATCACCTTTTAGAAGTTGATTTATTGTGACACCACTCTTATTATGCCGAGTCAATTCAACAAAGTCAAGTTATATTAAAATTTTTTAAGTAATACAAAAAGACAAGAAAAAACAAAAAGATGATATAATTAAGAAAGCAAATGATTTGCTTAAAAGTATTCTCTTTTTTTCAGCAAGGAGGTTAATTTAAGGGGAGGCTCATTTAAGGTTGGAAAAAGAAGCAACAGTTAACGAAAAGAATTATTATTCTAGGTTAGACACGTTTATAAGAAAAAATTATCCCGAAATAAAGTTGGGTGCTATTTACAGTTTAATTAGAAAAGGCTTTGTTAAAGTCAATGAAAAGAGGGTTAAGAAGAACAATTATATTTTAGAAATAGGAGATATCGTCAAAATTATTCTGGATGAAGATAAATTAGAAGAACTATCCAGACCTGCTCAACCTTCTTTAAAGGCAAGACCAGTCTCTTTTGATATTATCTATGAAGATAAAGATCTACTAGTGATAAATAAACCTGCCAAAGTATCTGTACATCCGGGATCTAAAGAAGAAATGGCAACGATAATTGAGGGAGTGATCCACTACTCACGTGGTGAATTTGAGCCTCACTTGGTACATCGTTTAGACAAATTAACGTCTGGGGTAATGGTTGTGGCAAAAAACAAGCAGACAGCTCGTGAGTTGACAGAGTTAATCAAAAGTAGAGAAACAAAAAAATATTACTTAACTTTATTAGTAGGAAATTTAAATAAAAAAAGCGGAGAATTAGTATCTATGGTCTATGGGAAAGCAGCCCGGTTAAAATATAATCTTAAGAAAAAATTCGATTTATTTGGGGATAAATATTCTCTGGTAGAGATTGAATTATACACAGGCAGAAAACATCAAATAAGAGTACAATTCGCTGATTTAGGTTTTCCCATTGCTGGGGATGATAATCACGGAGATAAAAAGCGGAACAAACTTTTAAGAAAAAATTATGGTTTAAAAAGAATTTTTCTTCATGCTAGTAAGATTTCTTTTGATTATAATAATCACCATTACGATTTTTCTGCACCATTGAGTGAAGATCTTCAAATTGTATTGGACAAATTGGAGAAGAGCACAAAGAGGAATTGAGGGAACCAAAAATGAACAAAATAAGAAAGCCGATAATTTTTATTACCTTATTCGGCTCTTTGATTTTCTTCTTTTACGCATTTTATATTGATTATCAAAATTCTAAAAATTATTCTATAATGCCTACAGAAGATCAACTGAATTCTGTACAGAAAAATGGCTATAATTTCCAGATTTATAACAATTATGCCATATTAAAAGATTTTGAATCTCAGGGCTTCCAAGAAGATCAATCTTTTTTAAGAGCATTATCAAACCGATACGATTACGTACTAGTCGTCGAATTTTCTGATTTTGATAAGTATTTTACTGAAATAAAAGATAAGTTAGATAAAGACATTCTAAATAATATGAGATATGTACATTACATCAAACCTGGAGAAATAGATAAATTTGACGATCAAATGATAGTTCAAAGATTTCATAGGGCCTTGAAAGAAAGAAAGATTAGATACTTTTTGTTCCCTGATCATCCGAGGACTCCAGAGCTAATAAGATTAGTTCAAAAAGATTTAGGAACCCCCGTTACAATCGATTCAATTAAGTACTATTCTCCCACGGTTGTCGTGCCATGGATAGGTTTTGGGCTCATCACAATGAATTTATTTGTATATGTACCTCTTTTTGCTATCTTATATATTTTAGCTTTTTTCTTTTTATACAATTGGTCTTTCACGTTGGCAGTAACTTTGTTTTCAATCATCATCTTTTTTAGGATTTCTAAAAATAACCTCCTAAAAATAATTGGATACGCTTTATTGTTTGGAGCTTTAGTATATATGAGCGCTTACAACTCTTTATTTATCTTCAAGCTTAATAACGTTAGAGGGATCAAAGTCCTACTTTTAGTTTTGCCTTTGTTAGTACTGTTAAAAGCGTTTATGGATTTTACCGGTTTTAGATTTAGTAGATTTAATATTGTAGAATCCTTTAAGAAGATCAGAGAGTTTAAATTTAACAAGTCAGATATCTTATTACTTATTTTTGTTGCATTTGCTGGGGTTATATACGTAGTAAGAAGCTCAAATTGGGCTTTTGTTACAAATTTCGAAAGAAGGGCTAGGGATGCATTGGAACGGGCCTTTATAGCCAGACCACGAACAAAAGAACTTATTTCGTATTTGTTTTATTACACAACTCCTCTTTCAGGTAGAAGGTTTATATGGGACTTTTTTAAGGCTTTACTACCGGTATCTATACTTGACACTTTTTTACATATACACACACCGTTGAATTTAAGTGTTTTAAGAACGATTAACGGCTTTTTAGTTTCTCTTTTGCTTTTGTTAGTTGTAATATTGATAGAGAACCTGTATAGGAAGTTTACAAATTCAGACCAAGAACCACAAAAACAAGAAGAAAATATTAGCCAAGAAATTTCAACCACAGAGGAGGGGATAGAATGAATAACCTGAAAGTTTTTTTAAGAAGCATAGCAATTATTGGAAGTATCGTTGTAGCAGGACTTTCTGTCTACTTGTTTTATCTTGAAAGTGTCAACCAAAGGCTTTTTGAGTATTTTAATTTTTCGGATTTTTTAACCTTTCTTTTTATAGGTTTATTTGTCGGATTGGTAGGAGGTTTAATATTTTTTTATTTTCTACTTCTATTTAACAAAAAATACGGTATGACGTTTTCGATCATATTACTTAGTGTGCTTTGTGTTTTGTCTATCGTCATATACTCTTCGATGATTTTAAGCGTTATTTTTATTGCCAACCTTATTGGATTATCTTTGGTAATATATTTCACAAGACAGAAGCCAAAAAACAAAAAATACGTTAAACCCTCAGCCTCCAAAACTGCCAAAAAACAAACCGACAAAAATTCAGAAAATTAACTTAAAGGCGCCGTAAATTAACACGACGCCTATTGATATCATTTATCTTTTATTTTTCTCTCATTGTAAACTGTCACAGCTTCTTTTAGAATATTACAAGCCTTTCTTAACTCTTCGCTGTTCAATACATAAGCGATTCTTATTTCTTTCTTGCCCGCACCAGGTGTAGCATAAAAACCAGATAATGGTGAAACCATAACAGTTTCTCGATTCACATCGAAGTCTGTAAGCATCCACTTGATGAACTCTTCAGAATCATCAATCGGTAGTTTAACGGAGAGATAAAATGAACCGTGGGGTTTCTTGCAAACAGCTCCTTCGATCTTTTTTATCTCTTCGTATGCAGCATCCCTTCTTTTTTGATACTCTAAAGCAACGCCTTGATGATAATCTTTCCCCAAATCCTTGAGCAACCCTAAAACACCAAATTGTGCCATTAAAGGTGGAGATAATCGGGATTGAGCAAATTTCATTACTTGTTCTAGAAGTTTCTTGTTTTTAGTGGCAAAAACTCCAATTCTTGCTCCACAAGCGCTGTACCTTTTCGATACGCTGTCGATTAAAATGAATCTGTCTTTGTCTTCAAAATCCATGACGGATACATGCTTAGTTCCATCAAAAGTGAATTCTTTATATACCTCATCTGATATTACAAATATGTCTTTTTCTTTTGCAAAGTCAACGATTCTTTTTACTTCATCGTAACTGTACACAGCTCCTGTCGGATTTGAAGGATTTGAAAAGATTATTGCCTTAACGTTTTCGGTGTAAGCCTTTTCGAATTCTTCTATACTCGGGACAGCGTAGCCGGTTTCCGGATCTGATTTTACTGGGCAAAGTTTTACATTTAACATCTCTGCAAAACCTTTATAATTAGCATAAAAAGGCTCTATAACCATTACTTCATCCCCTGGATCAGAAACAGATGCCAAAGCGAAAATTGCTGCCTCGCTTCCCCCTGTAGTGACGATCAACTCCTGGGGATCAAAGTCTATATCCCATAACTTATAATAATCGGAAAAAGCCTCACGTAACTCTAATAGACCTGCAGAATGGCTGTAATAAACTACTTCGGATGAGTACTTTTTTATACCTTCGAAGAATGCCTTAGGTGTTTCAATATCAGGTTGACCTATGTTTAAAAGGTAAACTTTTTTACCTTCTTGCTTTGCCCTTTCTGCGTAAGGAACTAACTTTCTAATAGGAGAAAATTGTGTATTTAAAACTCTTTGAGATATTTTCATATCTTCCCCTCCTCATTCTCATTTTTACCATCTTCTGAGACTCGCTTCCCTTCGCCCCTCAGCCCGCCCTTTTTGGGAAGAGATCTGTGGCCCCCTTAGACCCTGTTCTCCAACCATAAGGATAAAGTATCAATTTATTTTCTGGCAATACTTATTATAATTTAATTAAACTAAAAAGTCAAAGGTCGTCAGAGCTAATTATAAATGATTATAGCCTTTTATAGACAATTATTCAAATAATGAAAAAAATTTCATAGAAAATATTTTCTAATTAACGAAAGATATATTTGAACTGTTGCATTCAAAGAGTAGATGTTGTATAATTAAGTGAAAAATACAGCCTTTAGTTTATTATTGGATCTCTACTTAGAGGAGGGATTTATATTGAAGACGAAAGATGTTGCAATTTCTGGTATAATGATTGCGTTAGTTTTTGTTTTAACCTTTGCTATAAAAGTTCCTGTGCCGTTCACAAGGGGCTACGTACATTTGGGAGACAGCATGATATTCATTTCAGCAATTTTGTTCGGTAGAAGGGTTGGAACCTTGGCAGGAGGATTGGGTTCGGCTTTGGCAGATTTGGTTGGGGGTTATGCTTATTGGGCTATACCCACTTTGATTATAAAGTCCGTTATGGGGGCTTTAGTCGGTTGGGTTTCTGATAGTTATAGAAACAAATATTCGGGCAAAAAAGAACTTACGATCTTTCTCTCAAGTATAGGTATATGGTTGGCTTTTTCCTTAACTCTTTCCTTGTTCTTAAAAAACTTGATAGCGAATTTAACGACGTCTCCTTTGACTAACAATCTAATGAATGAATTGGGATACGAGAGTATAGAAGAATTAGAAAATTTTTTATTAAACGCTAGAGGGTTAATCAACATTATTCTTTTAGCAATACCAATAGCCCTAATACTAATTTCATTGTTCCTTAGGGGGAAGGGGTCAACACTTTTCAGACTGGGTAATTCGATGGGAAGTATGATAGCCGGTTTATGGATGGTTATAGGATACTTTTTTGCAGGTAGAATTATAGTTGGTAATTGGGTGATGCCTATTTTTGAGGTACCTTGGAACGTTTTACAATTCACTGTAGGAATTCTCGTTGCATATATAGTGTTATTCGGTCTACAAAAAACAAAACTTTTTGAAAACTCTCAAAAGTAAAAAAGCAATCTCGGTTGCACAAGCAACCGAGATCTTTTTATTTTACTATTATTATTTATTTGACCAACATTTCATATCTTTTATTGACTTCTTCCCAATTAACTATGTTCCACCAAGCTTGTATGTACTCGGGCCTTCTATTTTGATATTTTAAATAATAACCGTGTTCCCAAACATCCAAACCTAACAAAGGTTTCAAACTGTATGTAATAGGATTATCTTGATTTGGGGTGGATAAAATCGAAAGATGTCCGTAGTTATCTAATACTAACCAAGCCCATCCGCTCCCAAATCTTGTTGCTGCAGCATTCGAAAATTCTTCTTTAAACTTATCGAAGCTTCCGAAGGTCTTATTAATATTTTCAGCTAACTTTCCAGAAGGTTTACCACCACCGTTGGGTCCCATTATTGTCCAAAATATAGAATGATTGTAATGCCCGCCTCCGTTATTCCTTACTGTTGTTCTAATATCTGCTGGTATATTGTCTAAATCCTTGAGAATGTCTTCTATACTTTTGCTTGCCCATTCAGGATATTTTTCTAAGGCAGCATTTAAATTTTTAACGTAACCTCCATGATGCTTAGTGTGGTGAATCTCCATTGTTGTGGCATCTATGTAAGGTTCTAAAGCATCGTAGGGATAACTTAATTTTGGTAATTCAAAAGCCATAATTACACCTCCATAATTTGATTTAATATCCGATAATTTTTGTCGTATTTAAATTATACCACACATCTTCTCATTATGCAAGTCCAATTTGATATTTATATATTTTTAATAAATCTTATAAAAAGAGGAAAATGTATGTGTTATAATTACCTTCGGGATTTTGAAAAAATCTGCTGGAGGAAACCAAATGAAGGTTTTTCTAAGTGATTTACACATCGGTTTAGGTAACGAATCCGATGACTTTATATACGACAACAGACTAATCAAGTTACTGCGTGATTTTGAAGGAGAAAACAATGAGTTATTTATCGTTGGAGATTTTTTTGAGTTATCTAATTTAATCAATGATGGTCTCATGGTGGATACAGCTTCTGAATATGCAGAAAAATTCGACCCGTCTTTAATAGATGAAATATTCACCAGTCATGAAAAGCTAATTGAAGAGTTTCGAAAATTTTCAAACAAAAATAAAATTTATTATATCGCAGGTAACCATGATTATTACATTCTTTTGAATCAAAAAATAAATGAAAAGATCAAAGAAGCATTCGAGAATTGTGAAATTTTACCCTATTATTATGATCCAAGCTTAAGATTATTTGTAATACACGGTAATCAGTTCGATATAGTCAACAGATTGAGCAAAGATAAAGATGGAAATCTTATTCCACCCTTTGCTGAGTACATGAATAAATACATGAATTATAATTTTGGAAAAGTCGCTGGGGAAATTCTACCTGCAGAACTTTATTCAGATTATCAAAATATTTATCCTCAGTTGGATGTTTTCAAATGGCTGGATATTATAAAGGAAAAATATGATTTAAAATATAATTTAAAAAACAAATGGATCGAAACTTTTACGCAACTAATTAAAACTCCTCAGGTAAAAAAATGGATGAAAATAAACTTTCCAGGCGTAAATATTCTATCCAATATATTTATAAATAACTTAGGGGGCATGAAGTTAGGTGAAGCTATAGTTAGGGTAGGAATGTTCTTCAGAAGTATGAGAAATTCGAATTCTCTTTTAATGAAGGCAGAAGAACTTTTAAACGATAAATTCTATATACCGAAAGAATATCTTATTGGGTTTTATGATCAAGATATTTCTTTTGCAAAGGGAGAAGTAAAGGGAATAGTTATGGGTCATAATCATAGAGCATCGTTTAATATTATAAAAAACGGAGGACCAAAAGAAGTTTATATTAATACTGGAACATGGAAATTCATGGTAAATAGAAATTTTGGAATAAATAGAAATGAGTTCATCAAAAAAAAGTTGATTTCCTATCTATTGATAGACGATTCAAACAAGTCTATGAATTTTAAATTAGTTAGAGAAGAAGCATTTTAAATTATTAAAATTGTATGTTAAATTTTACCCAAATGAGAAATAGAAAAAAAGTAATTAGAATATAATTAAACAAAGTGTGATGATTTAAACACTCTTTTTTTGTAATTATAATTCTTTCATAAAAATAGCTAGGAGGGAAACAGATGGGAAAAAAGTATGTATACGTGTGGAATAAAAACCGAGTAGAAGGTAACTCGAAAATGAAAGACATTCTTGGTGGAAAAGGTGCCAATTTAGCAGAAATGGCATCTTTAGGTTTACCTGTACCTCCAGGTTTCACTATTTCAACGGAAGTATGTAAGTATTATTGGGATAATGGCAGAAAATTCCCAGAAGATCTTAAATCTATTGTTGAAGAAGCCATGACAGAGCTTGAAAATGTTACTGGCAAAAAATTCGGTGACAACAAAAATCCTCTTTTGGTTTCAGTCAGGTCAGGTGCCGCTGTTTCTATGCCCGGAATGATGGATACTATATTGAATTTAGGTCTTAACGATGAATCAGTCGAGGGATTGGCCAAACTAACTAACAACGAAAGATTTGCTTGGGATTCTTATAGAAGATTTATCCAAATGTTTGGTGATGTTGCTTTAGGTATCGACCATGAAAAATTCGAAGAAGCCCTTAATGAAGTTAAAAGAGAAAAAGGCGTAAAACAAGATTTAGAATTAGATGCTAACGATCTCAAAAAAGTTGTTGAATTATACAAAAAGCTGTACAAAGAAGAAGGGAAAGAGTTCCCACAAGATCCTATGAAACAGCTTTGGATTGCTATTGAAGCAGTTTTTGGAAGTTGGAACAATCCAAGGGCTATAAAGTATAGACAAATTAATGAAATGGATAAACAGGGGCTTTTAGGAACTGCCGTAAATGTAGTTGCTATGGTTTTTGGTAACATGGGAGAAGACAGCGGAACTGGTGTGGCTTTCACAAGAGATCCAAATACTGGTGAAAAGAAATATTACGGTGAATTTCTTACCAACGCACAAGGGGAAGATGTCGTTGCTGGTATAAGAACTCCAAAAAGTTTGGATGAGTTAAAGAGCATCAATCCTAAAACATATAACCAGTTACTTGAGCTTATGGATAAATTAGAGAAACATTTTAGAGATATGCAAGACATAGAATTTACTGTTGAAAAAGGACAATTATATATGCTCCAAACAAGAAATGGGAAGAGAACTGCAGCTGCAGCTGTTAAGATTGCAGTAGATATGGTAAAAGAAGGCCTCATAAACAAAGAAGAAGCAGTGATGAGAGTCAAACCGGCAGATATAGAAAAGTTATTACACCCTCTTTTTGATCCTGAAGAATTAAAAAATGCCCAATACATTGGTAAAGGATTACCCGCATCTCCTGGTGCTGCTACTGGGAAGATTGTTTTTAGCGCAGACGATGCTGAAAAGCTGGCAAAAGATGGTGAAAAAGTAATTCTCGCTAGACCCGAAACATCTCCAGAAGATGTTGGCGGTATGAACGTTGCAGAAGGAATATTAACATCACGTGGAGGAATGACTTCTCATGCTGCCGTAGTTGCCAGAGGAATGGGTAAAACAGCTGTTGTTGGAGCAGAAGACATAGTCATTGATTTAAAAAATAAAGTTATAAAATCTAATGGAGTCGAATTAAAGGAAGGCGATTGGATTTCCATCGATGGAAACGAAGGAAAAGTTTACGCTGGAAAGATCAAAACAGTTAGACCCGAAGGATTAGCAGGGGATATTTCAGAATTGCTTGAGTACGCAGATGAAGTTTCAGTTTTAGGGGTCAGAGCAAACGCAGATATCCCAAGAGATGCGAAAGTTGCAAGGGAGTTTGGAGCTCAAGGAATTGGACTTTGTAGAACAGAACACATGTTCTTTGGACCAGAAAGAATAAACAAGATGAGAACCATGATTGTCTCAAAAACAGAAGAGCAAAGAAAAGCAGCTTTAGAAGAGCTTTTACCATTTCAAAGATCAGACTTCAAAGGATTATTTGAAGAGATGGAAGGATTTTCTGTTACAATAAGGCTTTTGGATCCCCCTCTTCATGAATTTGTTCCAGAAAGCGACGAACAAATAAAAGAAGTGGCAGAAATGATTGGAATTAGTGAAGATGAATTAAGGAGTACAGTTAAAGATTTAGAAGAATTCAACCCAATGATGGGTCATAGAGGCGTGAGATTAGCTATCACTTACCCGGAAATAGCAGAGATGCAAACAAAAGCTATAATCTTGGCTGCTATAGACATGATAAAAGAAGGTAAAAGGGTACAACCCGAAATAATGATCCCATTAGTTGGAAATGTTAAAGAGCTTACCATCCTCAAAGAATCTATCAAGCAGATCGCTGACGAATTAATAAAAGAAAACAACGTAGACTTAGAATACAAAATTGGAACGATGATCGAAGTTCCCAGGGCCTGTGTGGTTGCCGATCAAATTGGTGCAGAGGCTGATTTCTTTAGCTTTGGTACCAACGATCTTACACAACTTGGTTTAGGTTTTTCAAGGGATGATTATGGAAAATTCATTGGAGATTATATTGAAAAAGGTATCTACGAAAAAGACCCATTCCAACAAATCGATAGAGAAGGCGTTGGAAGATTAATAAAACTTGCTTTGGATGGTGGAAGATCCGCAAATCCAAAATTAAAGGTAGGAATATGCGGAGAACACGGTGGAGATCCTGATTCCATTGAGTTTGCACACTTGGTGGGGCTGGACTACGTTAGCTGTTCTCCATACAGAGTACCAGTCGCTAGATTAGCAGCTGCACAAGCAGCGGTAAATTATAAGAGAGGTAAAACAGTTAATTATTAATCAATGGGTAAGAAAATCAGCAATAATAAGAGTTCTAAAAGTAAATGTTGATTTTATAATAGTTACAGGGTGGAGATCTCTCCACCCTTTTTGTTATACTGCTTATTAACTGTTGACACTTTCTTGCCAATATGTTAAAATCGAACAAATGTTTTATTATATCTTTTCCGGGGTGATCCATAATGAAAATAATAGATTTAATTAAACAATCTATTAAACCCATACTTTCTTTCGAAATTATCCCACCCAATGTTGGTGAAAGCATTGATCCAATATTTAATGTGGTGGATAATTTAATCGACTTTTCTCCTAAATTTATCAATGTTACTAAGCATGCCAACGAAATTGAATATGTTGAAGAAAACGGGGAAATTATAAAAATCATCAAAAAGAAGAGACCTGGAACCGTTGGGGTAAGTGCCTCCATAAAGCATAGGTATGATATCGAAGTAGTTCCTCATCTAATATGTACAGGCTTTAATAAATATCAAATAGAAGACATTCTAATAGACCTAAATTATCTGAGGATAGAAAACATATTCGTCGTAAGAGGGGATAAGAAAAGATACACATGGAAAGAAACAGATGAATACGAACATGCAACTCAATTAGTTGAGCAGGTAACAAATATGAACAAAGGTATATACACTTGCCCGACAAAAGAACATAATCCCACAAATTTCTGCATTGGCGTTGCTGGATACCCGGAAAAACATTTTGAATCTCCAAACTTGGAAAAAGATTTGGACTATTTAAAATTAAAGGTTGATATAGGGGCAGAATTTATCATAACTCAAATGTTTTTTGACATTGAGTATTACAAAAACTTCGTTAATAAAGTTCGAGAACTCGGTATAGAAGTCCCAATAATCCCAGGCATCAAACCGTTGGGAAGCAAAAAAACACTATACAACATTCCTAAAACTTTTCATGTTAATATACCCAAAACCATCGTGGAAGAGTTTGAAGACGCAAAATCATTCCAAGATGAATATATTATTGGGGTAAGGCACGGAATAAAATTGATTGAACAACTTTTAGAATTGCGAGTCCCCGGCATACATCTTTTTACGATGGGGAAAGGAAAGATAGTAAAAGACATTTTAAGTGCATTTAAGGGAATTTTTTAGAATTTCGATGGATAGGAAGCGGAGGAGGGGAAAAAATGGCACGCCCGGAGGGAATCGAACCCCCAACCTGCGGTTTTGGAGACCGCCGCTCTGCCAGTTGAGCTACAGGCGTATTGCTTCAATATTATAACATAAAAGTAGACAACTATCAAGCATCATTTTCTTTAAATTAGAGTGAATTGATTTGTTAACAATAATGTGATAAGCTTATGAATAGAGAAATACAACGCGCATATTAAAATAAGGGTTCTTCTATTTATATTATAAAAAAATTCATGTAATAGTAACTTTAAATTATACCTCGTCTTCTACTTTTTTCATACTTTTTACCAAATTTCTTTCTTTTTATAGTATACTAAGGAAGGATTATTTAAGTGGTGGGGTGAGCAAATAATGTTTGAAAACTTACAAAAAAAGCTGACAGGAGTCTTCAAGAACCTATCGGGTAAAGGAAAATTATCAGAAAAAAATATAAAAGATGCTGTTAGAGAAGTGAAACTTTCTCTGTTGGAAGCGGACGTTCATTATAAAGTGGTAAAAGAACTGATTGACAGAGTCAAGGAAGAAGCAATTGGATCTAAAGTTCTCGAAAGCTTAACTCCTGATCAAGAATTCATCAGAATAGTTAGAGACGATTTAATAGAATTGATGGGCGGTAAAGAAAACAATAAGATTACTATTTCTCGTAATCCAGGTTTCATTATGCTTACGGGTTTGCAAGGAAGCGGTAAAACAACAACTGCTGCTAAGTTAGCAAATTTCTATAAGAAAAAAGGGAAAAACCCTTTGTTGGTTGCTGCCGATACTTACAGACCAGCTGCTATTGATCAACTTGTACAGTTGGGTGAGGACATTGGTATTCCCGTTTTTACTGGTGACAGAGTAAACGATTTGAAAATTGTAGAAGAAAGTAAAAAGTATGCAGAGAAGCTTTTGTATGATATTGTTATCGTAGATACCGCAGGGCGTTTGCACATAGATGAAAAGATGATGGAAGAGTTAGAAAATATAAAAAAGTTAATCAATCCGGATGAAATTTTGATGGTCGTCGATTCAATGGTTGGTCAAGATGCAGTTAATTCAGCAAAAGAATTTAACGATAAATTGGATCTTTCCGGTTTTGTTGTTTCAAAACTCGACGGTGATTCTCGAGGTGGAGTCATCATTTCTATTAGGTATATAACGGGGAAACCTGTTAAGTTAGTTGGTGTTGGTGAGAAGATTGATGATTTGGAAGAGTTTTACCCAGATAGATATGTTGGAAGAATTTTAGGAATGGGAGATGTACTTTCTTTCATAGATAAGGTAGAAAAAGACATAGATAAAAAGAAAGCAGAAGAAGATGCAGAAAGGTTTATGGATGGAAAGTTCGATTTAAAAGATTTCCTCGAACAAATTCGACAAATAAGAAAATTAGGCCCTCTCAGTAATCTTTTAGAAATGGTTCCTGGTGTTCCAAAGGAACAAGTGGATGTAACCAAAGGTGAACAAGAATTAAAAAAATTCGAAGCAATAATAAATTCAATGACCCCAAAAGAACGTAAAAACACCAGAATACTAACTTATTCAAGAAAACAACGAATAGCAAAGGGAAGTGGAACAACTCTTCAAGATATCAATAGACTTTTGAAGTCGTACGATCAGTTGAAAAAGGCTATGAAGCAAATGAAAAAATTTAAAGGCAGAAAACTCATAAATAATCTACCTTTTTAAAAAACCAATAGTAATTAAAAATATATGGAGGTGTGTTAATGGTAAAAATCAGATTGAACAGGATGGGAAGGAGACATCAACCGTTTTATAGAATAGTTATCGTAGATTCCAGAAATAAAAGAAGCGGAAAATATATAGAATCAATCGGATACTATGATCCACTAAATAACTCAAACCAGTATAAAGTGGACGAAGATAAGGCTTTAGATTGGTTATTGAAGGGTGCTCAACCCACAGACACTGCTAGAAGAATTCTTAGAAAAATGGGTGTTATGAAAAGATATGACGAAATAAAATTTCGAGCCAGAAGAGAAAATGATGTCAAAGAATCCGAAAAAATAGTAGAACCGGAAGGAGAAGAAGTTAAAGAATGAAGACTCTTCTTTTAGACATTTTGAACAACATAGTTAAACATCCAGATGAAATAAAGATCGTGGAGTCAAACGAAGAAAAAAACGTAATATTTGAAATATATGCCAACTCTGAAGATGTAGGGCAAATAATTGGAAAAGACGGAAGAACTATTAAATCTATAAACATTCTTTTAAATGCTGCGAAAAAAGACCCTGACAAGAAATTTATTCTAAAAGTAATTAGGTGAGTGAATTGAACAGTTTATCCAATCTTTTGGACAACAAAATCTCCGTGGCAAAAATCGTTAATAGCCATGGAGTACATGGAGAGGTAAAAGTAGTACCTTTTACCAATATAAAAAGTGTAATAACAAACTTAGAAGAAGTTCTTTTGTACAATACCTCAACCAGAAATTTTTTCTTCACTAAAGTATTACAAGTCAAACCATTAAACAGATTTTTTGTTTTGAACTTACGAGGAATAGTCAATATGGACGAAGCTAAAAAAATGATCGGATATGAAGTTTTTATCGATAAGAAAGATCTTCCCCCTCTTAAAAGTGACGAATATTATTGGTATGAGATTCTAAGTTCTGATGTTTATTATGAAAATGGGGAATACGTTGGAAAAGTAGAAGAAATAATACAAACAGGTGCAAACGATGTTATCTCCATAAAAAATATTGAAGATGATAAAGAAGTTCTCATACCAATGACAGATCATTACATTGTTGAATTAAAAAAAGAAGATAAAAGTATTATAGTAAAAAAAATAGAGTGGTACGAAAATGGAACAAATCAAACGGATTAAAATTAGTGTTTTGACTATTTTCCCTGGTATGTTTGATATTATTAGAAACTATGGAGTAATAAAAAAAGCTATAGAAAAAAAATTAGTCGAAATAGATATACTCAATTTAAGAGATTACACAACTGATAAACACAAAGTAACTGATAAACCTGGTTACGGTGGAGAAAATGGAATGGTTATGTTGGTAGAACCTTTTTATCGTTTTTACGATGAATACATCCTATCCAAGAACCACAAACCTTATATAGTTTTACCTTCTCCCCAAGGCGAAGTATTTAATAACGATTTAGCTTTTGAGTTAGCAAAAAAAGGAGAATTAGTTTTTTTATGTGGAAGATACGAAGGAATAGATGAAAGGGTTAAAAAGATAGTTGACAAAGAAGTTTCAATAGGAGATTACGTTTTAACGGGTGGCGAAATCCCTACCATGGTTATTATCGAAACTCTTTTAAGATTTTTGCCCGGAGTAATAGGTTCAAAAACAAGCGTAGAAAACGATTCCTTTTACAATGGATTATTAGATTATTCACACTACACCAAACCTCAGGAATTTAGAGGCATGAAAGTGCCAGAAATCTTGTTAAGCGGTGATCATGAACGTATTAGAATCTTTAGAAAAAAAGACAGTTTATTAAAAACAATAATTAAAAGGCCAGATCTATTCATAAAGAAAGAATTAAATGAAGAAGAAAAAAAGATTTTAGTAGACATTGTTCAAGAAATGTTTAACAAAAACTCTAATGATTTTAAGGAGTCCCAAGATGTTTGATAAACTGTATGTGGCCTTGATTCACTATCCTATTCTGAAAAAAGATGGTACTATTGTTTCAACAGCCATTACAAATTTTGATGTTCATGATATTTCAAGAACCTGCAAAACTTATAACGTAAAAAACTATTTCTTAGTAACCAATTTACCTGCTCAACGAAAGATTGTAGAAAAGGTTTTAGATTACTGGCTCAACGGATATGGAGGAGAATTTAATCCCAACAGAAAAGAAGCTCTTGAAATATTTAAAATAAAAAATTACTTGGAGGACGTTATCGAAGAAATAGAAAAAAAAGAAGGAGAACGTCCAAAGATAGTTTTCACTTCTGCCAAAGCAAGAAATAATGTAGTCTCTTTTGAGGAACTAAAGGATAAGATAAAAAATTCTGACCATCCATTTTTAATTCTTTTTGGAACCGGTTGGGGAATGCCAGAAGAAATTAGAGAAATTTCTGATTACGATTTAGAACCTATTAGAGCTAAAGGAAAGTTCAACCATCTCTCTGTAAGGGCGGCGGTTGCAATAACGCTTGATAGATTAATAGGTGAAATCGATTGATTTCTGGACTCTTCTGTTGAAGAGATTTTGGAGCGGGGTGAAGGGGCGCTAAATGAAGTTTCTAAAGATACTACGAAAAATAATATTTGGGAGGTTTTAAAAATGGACAAAATCATAAATGCAGTAGAAACAAATTATAAAAAAGAAGAAATTCCTGAAATTAGACCGGGAGATACTGTAAGAGTCAACGTAAAAGTTGTGGAAGGAGAAGGCCAAAGAAAAAGAGAAAGAATCCAACCTTTTGAAGGAATAGTAATAAAAATAAGGGGTGCTGGCCTTGGACGTTCTTTCACTGTTAGGAAAATAGGAGCAGATAGAGTAGGTGTTGAAAGAATCTTTCCCTTTCATTCTCCATCTATAAGCAGCGTAGAAGTCTTGAAGAAAGGGAAAGTTAGAAGGGCTAAACTTTATTACCTCAGAGATGTTAAAGGGAAGATAAAGATTAAAGAGAGGAAGGATTGAGCCTTTTGAAAGAGGCTACTAAGAAGAAAATTAAAGATGAGACCTTGGATTGGATTTATGCTATAATATATGCACTGATATTCGGAACCATTATCAGATTGTACGTGTTTGAGACAATGATGGTTCCCACCCCTTCCATGGTTCCAACTATCCAGGTATACGACAGGTTATTTGTAGAAAAAGTTACGTATGAATTTGCTGAACCAAATAGAGGCTCGATAGTTGTTTTTTGGACACCATTCGTGGACATTAGGGCGCAACAGCAGTTACGTGCCTTTGATAGGTTTATGGATTTTTTTGCTCCAGCAAAATTTGAAGGCCATGTAAAATATGTGAAGAGATTAGTTGGTAAACCAGGCGATACCTTGAGATTGGTACCGGTTGGAGAAACCTTCTGGGAAGACATTAAAAATGATGAAATCCAAAATATTCCCAATTGGCTGAATTCTATCATTAATTATTACGAAAGTATAGATTACATCCCACCCGAGATAAAAAATAAGGTTTCAAGATTAGAAATAAATGGTGAAATACTTCCTGAATTTGAAAATATTTACTATTTAAGAGATGCAATATTTGAAGATCCTAAATTTTTTGATTATATAGCTTATCCGGAGAAATACAGTTACCAAATTGCCACGTCCGATTTATTTTTCATGTATATTGATAACTTTACAGGTAGGTTGATACCAGCCAAACCAACTATTGAATGGTACAAACAAATGAGAGACACACTTTTGTTTACTGACTTTTATGAAAGCGAGCTTTCAAAATTGGATTTACCTACTTTAATATATAAAGATGAAGAAGGTCTTGTTAATGTGAAAATTCCAGAAGGATACTATTTCTTCATGGGTGATAATACATTGGAAAGTCAAGATAGCCGTTTTTTTGGATTTGTTCCTATTGAAAACGTTATTGGAACAACTTTTTTAAGAATTTATCCATTTGACAGGTTTGGAAAGATATAGCTAACCTTATCAAAAAAACCGCCTTCTGGCGGTTTTTTAAGTTTAAAAATGGCGGAGACGGTGGGACTCGAACCCACACGGGGTGTAACCCCATCGGTTTTCAAGACCGACGCCTTAGCCAATTAGGCTACGTCTCCACCAATACGAACGAAATGTCCAATCCAAAGGAATTATACCATATAAGGAGCGTTTTGTCAATGAAAGCTTCAGATGAAAAGGCTAAAAAAATTAATAAATATATCAATATGTTAGTTAACTACCCGGTTAATTTGACCGCATATCAAAACAAAAAAGATGCCTATGAAAACCTTATTTTAGACAGTATAATTCCTATTGAATCAGAGAACAGCTTTTTAATCTCAAAAAAGATCGTAGACATAGGAACCGGAGGAGGTATACCTGGCCTAGCTTGGGCTATATACTTCCCGGAAAAAGAATTTTACCTAGTAGATAGCGTATCAAAAAAGATTCAAGCTTTGAAAATTTTTATAAGAGAGTTAAAATTAACTAACGTTTATTTGTTCTGTGAAAGAGCGGAAGATTTTGCTAAAACCCATAGAGAATTTTTTGACTTTGCCACATGCAAAGCGTTAGCCAGAAGTGATATCGCATTAGAATATTTGGCCCCCCTAGTGAAAGTAAATAGCTTTATATCCCTATTCAAAGGCCCATCTTATTTCAAAAATGAGATGGAATATACACGAAACGTGCTGAAAAAGCTAAATATTGCAGAGTTCAAAGAAATTGAATACGAAATTGGAGAAGATAAGAAGAAAAGGTATATGATACTTTTTAAAAAAATTGGAACTACACCTCAAAAATATCCAAGGCAAGTAGGTATTCCAAAAAAATTCCCTTTAGGAGAAACCAAATGATCAAAATTATTGTTGATAAGCCTTATGAAGGCTGGATGAATATGGCATTAGACATATCAATAGCCAAACTCAGTGCAATAAGAAAAATTTCCACATTAAGGATATACCAATGGAAAGACCCCACCTTATCCCTTGGCAAACATCAAAAAACAGACAACCTAAACTGGGAGTTTATAAATAGTAACAATATCTCTGTTGTAAGAAGGCCCTCAGGTGGGAGAGCGGTTTTACACAATAATGAAATAACCTATTCTTTTTCAACCTTTATTAACAACGAAAACTTACCAAATAATCTACTTGCAAGCTACTTGAAAATCTCTCAAGCGCTGGTAAGATCACTACACGAATTAGGAATTGAAGCGGATCTTGAAAGTTCAAAAAAAGAAGGTGTAACTAAGGATCTTTGCTATGATGCACCCTCATTTTATGAAGTGAAAGTTAATGGAAAGAAACTAATTGGAAGCGCACAATACAGAACGGCAAATTTCATTCTTCAACATGGTTCAATTCCAATTAAGCATGACTATGAAACCTACATTAACTCTTTTAAATACTCTCATACTGATTGGATAAAACAGCATTTAATTAGTTCAACCATCGATTTAGAAACAATTTTTAAAAAACCTATTTCAAAGATGGAGATTGTCAAAGCTTTTGAAATAGGTTTTAAGTCGGTTTTCAAAGAAGAAATATCAGAAGGTGTTTTAGAACAAGAGGAAATAATTCTTGCACAAAAAATGAAAAATGATTTTACCGTTCTGGAGGAAATGAACTAACAATTTGATTAACCAAGGGTTTTAAGCTTTGTTGAGTCAATAAATTAGCATATTCAACATTTATCCATTCTTTAATCCACTTTTCTGTATTTGATTCCGGAATTAATTTATCTTCTTTAAACAATTTATCATCTTGGGCAGAGTTCAGTATCTTTGCAAAGATATCTGACACAAAGGCTTCAGTTGCCTCTCTCACGCCTATTTCATTATAATTTATACCTGATACATTAAATGCTGGTCCAATTACGTTAGCCATTTACATCACCACCAAGTCAGCATATATGTAAGCTTTAGCGCTTTGAATAATTGCAATTATATCTTGAGGAGTTGCTCCTGCCGTTTTTAAAGCTGTAATCAAATTCGCAACCGTTGCTGGTTTCCCACTTATTTTCCCGTTTTCAACACTTACACTGAAGTTACCATAACTAACAGTGAAATCAGCTATTCCGACATCTCCTCCAAGAACTATCGTTCCAGTTTTTTCATTGATCACTATCTTGGCTTTTACATCGGGAGTAATCTCTATCTCTTCAATTAAAGCTAAAAAAGATATTATATCATCTTCAAAATATTTTGGAACTTCTACCTTAATTGAAGATGGATCAAGGGCTTTGGCGATTTTTAATGAAAAAGTTGAATTTATTGCGTTAGCAACCCTCGCCGATGTTGTAAAATCTGGTTGTTTCAAGTTGATAGTCACAGTGTCTTCATCTACAATCCGAGCAGGAATTTCTCTCTCTATAATAGCCCCTTCAGGGATATAACCGACTGCTTTATATCTTTGTTGTAGGTTAGATGATGAACGGACATTGGCTCCACCAGTTAAAACATTACCTTGTGCAACAGCATAAACTCTATTATCAGCACCATAAAGAGGCGTTTGCATTAAGACTCCATTTTCAATTGAATCAGAATCACCTATAGCAGCTACAGTAACGTCTAACCTCATACCTTCCTTGTAAAAAGATGGTATATCAGCGAAAACCATAACAAGGGCGGTATTTTCTGTTTCAACATAAGAGGTAAGATTGATGTTAAAGTTGGTCAGCATATTATTTATCATCTCAGAGGGTACATCCCCCGAATCTCCTGTACCATCTAAACCTGTAACTAAACCGATTCCAAATAATTGATTGTCCCTTGCACCTCTGAAATTCGAGATATCTTTTACTCTAACTCCAGCAAAGGCATAACCACTTATAATTAAAATTAATAAAAAGGTGACAAATAAATTTTTTCTCATTTTGACTCCCTTCTAAAAAAATATATTTGCTATTCCTGAAAGTATAGAAGTTAACCATGACGGTTCGTTAGGATCCTGTTGGAAAACTATATCTCCATCGTACCAAATCTTTGCATTAGCTAAACTAGAAGAAAAAATAGTTCCGTCTTTTGCTATGTTTTTGGGAGAAACATAACCTTCAACAATCATAGTATTCCTGTTATTCCCCACTTTAATTTCCTTTTCTCCTCTAATTTTTAAAAGTCCATTTTGATCTTTTTCTTGAATTATACCAGATACAAATAATTGAACCTCTGCAGAAGAAGAAGAACTTTTTTGATTGTTTTGTACACTAACCTGCGTTGGATCTCCAGCCCCAATAGGTAAAAAATTAGATAAATCTACCCCTCCTATATTATTTACTACTGAGTTAATCGTACCAACAGACGCTTTTTTGTAATCAGGCATATTTTCAGATAAAGTGAGGGAAGGATTTTCGGAAACTACAATCGTTACAACATCTCCTACTCCAAAATCCTGGTTATAGTTGTAAATAGAGTTACCTTGTTCATCGCTTTTATTCCATAATGATTCAGAGAAACCAAGGCTAGTTGAAACTAGAAAAATTAAGAAAATAATAAAAACTTTTGAAAACTTTATATCAGTCATTTTTGCGAACCTCCTAAACTAACCATAAGTATAGGGCCTTCCTTCAATTTACCAGTTATAATATTTCCACTTTCAACATTTCTAACGCTCAAAGTATCTCCAAAATTAGCATTTGCCATAGCCCTTGCCAAAGTAGAAACCGTTATGCCCTCAAATTCTACCAAAACCGTTACAATGTCCCCTGCTTTCACATCAGGTATACGTCTTAAATAAATTGAATCTACTATTTCACCTTTTTTTACATCTTTCGTTAATTCATAACTTCCGGATCTTATCAATTCTAAATCTACAGGTTTATTGTTGATAGATAAAACGTTTTTAGTGGCTGGTTCTGTTAACTCTTCATTCAAAATGGTTCCCCTAGTTAAATCTTTGGAATATACAAGTACTTTTTCATATTTCGATACATTAGCAATAACTGTAAGTGTCTTTTGATTGTTTTTATCATCTTTTATATTCAAATTTACATACAACTTATCGTAGCTTTGAAAGATCCTTATTACTTCCGCCGATAAAACCTTTTCAGGGAGAACCTTTAAATCAATACTATTCACAGTCAAAGAATTGTCGTACTCTTTTATCTTTTGTTGTAAGAAATTTTCTAACTCAATGTAATGAACATCTATGTGTTGATTTTCGTTTTTGTATACAACCGTAACCGTACTTTCTTCAAAAACAAGATCAAAATCACTGTAATAACTACTCATTAAACCGTACAAAATTTTAGAAAGCTCTTTTTCAGAATAAATTATCTTATCGTTAACTATATAAGAAATAGTCCTATCTGACTTCGTCTCAGGAAAGATATCTTTAAGAGAAAAAATTCTATCTTCACTGACTATAATAGGGGGAATAGTAAAAACCATTTTTGAGAAAACAATTGATGATACCAACAACATCACAGAAAAAAATATAATTTTAATTAATCGTATCAAAAGCATCAACTCCCTGTCATTTAACTAATACCATTAAAAAAGTTCAAGGGAGATTAGGGTTTATCTCTTAACATTTGAAACGGTTCTCAACATTTCATCAGCCGTTGTGATAGTTTTAGAATTAATGTCGTAAGCTCTTTGTGCAATAATCATGTCCACCATCTCTTTAACAACATCGACGTTGGATTTTTCTAAATAACCTTGCTGTAAAGCTCCAAATCCATCCTGACCAGGTATCCCTTCCGTCGGATTACCGGAAGCTGGCGTTTCAGAATATAAGTTATTTCCTAAGGGTTTTAACCCTCCAGGATTTAAAAATCTCACAGTAGTGATATTTCCTACATTTTGAATCGTTCCATCTCCCAAAGAAACACTCACTATTCCATCCGGAGAAACGTTTATTCCCACAGCATTTTGAGGGATCACTATATTAGGAATAACCATCAATCCATCACTGGTAGTAAGTCTACCGTTGGCATCCAATTTAAAAGAACCATCTCTAGTATAGGCTATACTTCCATCCTGCATCTGAACTTGAAAAAATCCATCTCCCATGATTGCTATATCAGTAGAATTGTCTGTTGGCTCTATGTTTCCCAACGTGAAGATCCGTGTTGTTGCAGCCAACCGTGTGCCATGACCAACATAAAGACCTGTTGGTAAAATTGATCCTTGAGCGGTTGGGGTACCGGCTTCTTTTACAGTCGAATATAGCAAATCTTGAAATTCAGCTCTTTGCTTTTTATATCCCGTTGTATCCACATTTGCTAGATTGTTTGAAATGATATCTAACTTTCTTTGTTCGGCATTCATTCCAGTTGCTGCATTATATAACGAAACTAACATAATTTACCCCCTCCATTTAAAAATCTTTATAATTATCTAAATGAGTTAAAAGTTTGAAGTTATTTCAATAAGCTTTGCATTGAGTGAATCCCCTGTCGATACTGCTTTTTGTAGTATGTCAAACTTTCTATTTGCTTCGATCATCTTAATCATTTCATTTAGAGCATCAACGTTTGAACCTTCAAGATAACCTTGTCTCAAACGAAAGTTACCTGCTTGCCCTATCTCTTCACCCATGAAATAATTTTCACCATATTTATCCAAGTTCTCTATATTTAGGACGTTTAATCTTACGTTTGTTCCTGATATATTACCTTCTTCGTCCACAAAAAAATTTTCTGTATTTACAAATATAGGGTTATTTTCTTCATCTAACACGTAATCACCGCTTTTGGTGACAAGGTAACTTTCAGGGCTAATAGAAAATTCACCGTTTCGTGTGTAAAAAAAGTTACCGTTTCTGTCTATTTTAAAAAATCCTTCCCCTTCTATTGCAAAGTCCAACTTTCCATTTGTTTCAATTAAAGATCCTTGTTCGAGATTTGGAATTACATCATCTAGAACAACTGAACTATAAATGTTCCCTATTGGTTCCCCTTTTCCTTGTACGTTTTGATATGATCTAATTTCTTTTTCGTATACACTTTTAAATAGGTTATAATCCTTTTTGTAACCAACAGTGTTAAGATTAGCTAAATTGTTAGAAATAGAATTCAGTTCAGCAAAAGAGTTGAGCATACCAGCTGTTGCATTGTATATTCCTCTCATTTTATTTCCCCCTGTGGTGAATAGTTCTAATTTACTTGTACTTTGTTTAATAATTCTATGTCTTCCAACAAAATTCCTGTACCTTTTGCACAAGTAAGGTGTGGATCTTCTGGAATGTACGTTTTTACACCAGTTTGTTCCGATATTAATTTATCCAATCCCCTTAATCTTGCAGCCCCTCCAACAACTATAAGTCCATTTTGCATTATATCCGCGGCTAATTCTGGAGGGGTTTTTTCTAAAATATTTTTTATTTTATTTATTATTTCGTTCAATATTGGTTTGATCGCATAGAAAATATCATCCGAAGTTAGTTTTAAATTCGAAGGAAGCCCTGTTTTGATATTCTGTCCTTTAACCTCCATTTCAAGATTTTCTTCTTGAGAATAAGCCTTGCCTATGTCGATTTTCAACCTTTCAGCGGTAGTTTCACCGATCAAAAATTTATATCGTCTTTTAGTATATTTAATTATTTCTTGATCCATCGCTTCGCCTGCAACTTTTAACGTTTCACTTATAACGCAACCTCCTAAACTCAAAATCGCTAAGTCGGTTGTACCTCCTCCTATATCGATTACCATATGACCGTTAGGTTCTGTGATATCTATTCCACTACCTATAGCTGCAGCCAAGGGTTCGCTTATAAGAAATACTTTAGAAGCACCAATTCTACTCCCTGCCTCTTTAACCGCCCTTCTTTCAACGTCGGTAGTTAAAGCCGGTATCCCTATGATTAATCGCGGTTTGTACATATTTAAACCTTTGGATTTAGCACTTTTAACAAAATATCTCAATACTTCTTCTATGATGCCGGGATCCGTAATAACCCCATCCTGTACGGGCCGAACAATTTGTATTTGACTAGGAGTTTTCCCAACCATATCTTTTGCTTCTTTTCCTATTGCCAACATCTTTTTTTTACTTTTATCTATAGCTACCACGGAAGGTTCTTCAAGGATTATACCTTGACCACGTTGGTATACAACAAATGTTGCAGTCCCTAAATCTATTCCTAAATCAGATTTAGCCATAATTTACCTCCTATTTTTTTCTTAATAGAGATTTTAAAATTTTAAAAATACTTACATTACTGCTTTAGCTCCCCTTTGCCCCGCAGCCCGCCCATCTAAGGAAGGGACCTGCGGTCCCTTTACCCAGCAGATTGGGGGAGGGCTCCGCCCTGTGACTCTTTTAAAATCAAAATCTTGTTTTTGAAAATCTTTTTATTTCTAAAGCGTCTATTTCTTATATAGAGAGTTCAAAATTTAAAAAAAATAATTTCATCATTCTAAGTTACCTAAAACCTGCTTTAGCCTCCCGCATCCTACAACTTTACTTTATTAAAAATGTGCCTGGCGGGAGTCGAACCCGCATCTTTGGATCCGGAGTCCAACGCTTTATCCGTTAGGCTACAGGCACATCAATTCACTATAATTAATATTCACTTGAATTTTATCTTCATTTTCTTTAGTTGTTATAATTAAATCATAATAATCTTTTAGGTCAGATATCAAAGTGGTACTTCTAAATCCTTCTTTGTAGTAAAACCAAAATACCCAAGGATCTTTTGCAAAAATAGAAAAATTTTTAACCTCATTACTAATCGGAATATCCCAGATCAAGACATCTTTGTAATTTGAAAAGTTTTTTTTTAGATTATATATTTCTTTTTCTGCCAAGGCAATGGCGTTTCCTGGGCTTTGAATAAAATTGGAAAGAATGAGTACACTACTATTTTGGTCTTTGGTCTCTTTTACCTTTTTGTAACTAACTTGTCCTTTAAACTCACTGTATAAAGTGGAAGTAGTTAATCTTTCATCCACAAAGTAAATTTTGCATCCTATTCTTTCTTTTACCCTTATAGCTTCATCTATACTCAAAAAACTCTGTTTTGAATATCTCCCTGACATGGAAATTGGTAATCCAAAAACGATTAAATCGTCATGGCTTAAATCCAACGAAATCAGATATTCTAAGAGTTTTTCTGACGGTACCGTTGCCTTTGGTAACGGAATATTTACATCTTGTTTTAAAAAAGCTATACCACACTTACTCGTTCCGTAATCTATTCCATATACTTTTAAGTTCTTAAAAGTTCCCATATGATATCTTTCTCCAATTTAACCAAATCATATTTAACTCCATTTTCATCTAATATATAAATGACTTTTTCTTTATCTTTAGAGGAAAAACAAATAACCGGTGCACAAGCTTGCAACACGGACTTTGGCGAAGGAAAAATCTTACAAAAAACGCCGTTCTTTGCTAACATCTCTTTTATTTCTAATATTTGATAATTTTCATTTAGTAAAACTAAATCAAGATCTAACGTCGTTCTTAAATCTTTACTCAATTTATACACTTCTCGCTCCTGCTTTAGAACTGCCTTTCAAGAATTCAATTAATTCCCTTGTATCTAAATTTTCATAGAAATTGATAGAATTTTTCAATATCCAATTATCTAATATGTTTTCTTTGAAATTAGAGCTTTCACGTAAATCCTTTAGATTAAAATTATCCAATATTTCCACTTCTTCTTCATTCACCTTTATCAAATTGGCATCTTCCATCACGTTTAAAACAGTTTCTGATAACGATTTATCACCCTTCAAAAGAGAATTTTGTATCTCTTCCACATTGCAATGTCCATCTTCTATAAAATCATAGACACGTTTTAATACTTTAAAAGATGGGTACTTTCTTGAATATTCGTAAAGTAATTTAACTTTGAACCGATTATTGTAAGCCAATATGATAGTTGTTCTTTGAGTCTTTTTCATCCATGTAGAAACCAAGTCCAAAAGCTCTATGTCCGTTTTTGGAACATCTACAATTATTAAAATGGGTGAGAATTGTTTAACTTCAAACGCTATACCGTTGTTAGAAAACGAAGTTATATAAAAATTAGCTTTCTCATTTTTAAATTTTTCTCTAGAAATAAGTTTTTCCCTAAAACTCATTGAATGGTTGAAAAGTCTTATATCGTTTTCATCAACTTGTAATTTTTCGTCTAACAGTCTCACTAAAGATTTTTGTCTCTCATAATCATTCAAGACCAATACTTTGCCATTTCTTTCATTTGTGTAATCCTTCAAAAGTCCAAGAATATTGTTTCTTTCTCTCACCACTTCAAAGCTATTATTATTCGAAAAAGATATAAGAATTTTAAATCCCGCTCTTTTTAAAACTTCTTTTAACTCTTCGCTGTAAATAGAACTGAAAATACTAATTTTAGGCTTTTGAAGAGCATATTTCCTAAATTGCTGATATTCCGGAACTTTTCTCACTACCGGATGGAATAATGAATAGAATGGTTCGTCGATAATAATTTCAGCTTGCATAGAATCAAGTAATTCACAATTTTTAATAAATTTAGGTACTGTAACGAATATCACACTATAATTAGATATAAGTTCTGGCGTAAGGATATATTGATTGCTAAAGTATAATAAATTCTCTGGAAAATAAGTGTTTATTATCTTATATATGTGTTCCAATAAACTGTTTGTTGCGGAAACGATTATCAGCTTTTGATGCTCTTCTAATGATAACTGAACTTTTTTCAGTAAAGAATCATTTTTGATCTTACTTGGAAGAAACATTGCTACTTTACCCCTGGTTAAATTATCATTTAATATTTCTACATTCATGATCTTGTTCAGCTCATCTTGAAGAATATTAGATGCAAAGTTCCATTTTGCAGTTTCTTCTTGTTCTATTCTCTCATTAATCTTCAAATCTTGCAAGTAAAATTTAACATAGCTGTTTTTTAAATTATAAGAGTTCTCTATTCTAAAGGTGCCAACAAGATCTGTAACAAGGTCTCTTTTTTTATTATCAGTTAACTCGCTTAATCTGTATCCTAAATCGTATCCTAAAACATCTATGATTAAAGAATCTTTGTTGAGAGTTCCTGAAAAACTTTGAGAACCATTACGAAAGAATCTTATGTTTTCTAGTTTAGCTTCTCTTATCAAAAAAACAGGCTCCTCATTCCCATATCCAAAAGGTTCTAACATGTTTATATCTTCAAACATCGTTTCCCATATTCCTTCTATTTCCATATCCACATCAATTTGAGAGGCTAATTTTTTGCTCCCATATAACTCTTTGTAAACCTCGTTAATCCCCTTTCTTAAAGTTTCTATATTTTCAGAGAGAAGGGAAAAACCCGCGGCAAACTTATGACCACCAAACTCTTCAAAAACACCTCTTTCATTGACTTTGAGAAGAAGCTCCATTAAATCTATGCCCTGGGGACTTCTTCCTGAACCTTTACCCATTTCCTGATTTTTTGATATCATCAAAACGGGTTTATTGAATTGATTCGACAGTTTGGAAGCCACTATCCCAAGAACTCCCATATGCCAGTCTTCTCCACTTAAAACCAACACGGGGTCCTTTTTATATTCAGGATACAAATCTAACAAACTTAAAGAGTATAAATAGATTTCCTTTTCGGTACTTTGCCTTTTTGAATTTAGTCGGAGTAATTCTGAAACCGCTTTTTTTAATTTTTCTTCATCTTTTTCAGTTAACAAATTAAACGCTGCACGTGCATCTGACATTCTTCCCGCAGCATTTATCTTGGGAGCAACTTTAAAAGTGATGGTTCGGGAATTTATCTCAGAATCAACTATCTTCAATTCATCCAGTAAATATTTTAAACCTTTCGTTGGATTGGTTTTTAATTTGTTCAATCCTATTTTAACCAAATATCTGTTTTCTGAGGTTATCGAGACTATGTCAGCAATAGTGCCCACTGCCACAAGGTCTATATATTCGAAAGGGTCCAAAGAATCATCGTAACTTTTGTAAAGGGCTTGTAGTAATTTAAAAGTTACTCCGACCCCTGCCAGATCCTTGAAAGGATATTCATCGTCTTTCCTTTTTGGGTTCAATATCGCATCTGCTTTTGGAAGATTCTCTTGAGGCAAATGATGATCGGTAACTATAACTTTCATTCCAAGACTTTTTGCATAGTCAATTTCTCGTATGGATGTTGTACCGCAATCAACAGTAACAATATTGTTATAATTTTTACTTTTTAAATCGGATATAGCCTTAATGTTTAGACTATAACCTTCTTCTATTCTGGACGGAATGTAAGAAGTTACATCGTAACCTAATTTTTTTAAACCAAGATACAAAACGGAAGTCGCGGTTACCCCATCAACATCGTAATCACCGAAGATCGCCACTTTTTCTTTCTTTTCTTTGATTTGCTTGAGAATTTCTACGGCTTTTGACATATCCTTCATCAAATAAGGGTCAAAGCTTTCCAATTCCAAATGGTTTAAAAACTTATCTCCTTCTTCGGGTGTTTCGATATTTCTAGATACTAATAGCTTTGCCAAAAAATTGGAAATACCTAAAACACTAGATAAGGTTTTTGCAACTCTTTCTTTTTCTTGATAATAAGAAGCCTTTGGGTCCCAAAAAACCTTCCATTTACTCTCCATATTAAATTTCTCCCTTCTCTTATTTTTTTCTTTATAAATATTATACATTATTAGTACTAAAATATTAAAGAAAGATTTGTAAAGATTCAAAAAAGCTAAATTGTTGTATAATATTGAAGATTGGATAAGTCCAATTAGAAGGGGTGCAATTTGTGTGAAAAACATATTATTGATAATCTTTATTTCGACTCTGTCTATTTTTTCATGGGCTTTAACTATCGAAGAAATAGAAAATCTTTCAAAAAACTCGGCAACTCTGGAATTATCATGGGAATATTTTTTAGACTATATTGTAGAAAATCCTAGTGATGCTAGAATTACTGATACAGGCTCTTTAATATCAGCTAAGATCTCTTTGTTTAACAAATATAGAAATTATAACTTTGTTAATTACATTATTTCTGAAGACCTAAAAAATTTTTGCATTAACTTGGGAGTATTAGGCACCAATTTTTTTATTCCAGAGGAAGATACCAATAAAATTCTTTTCATCTTTCCTGAAATCATACCTATTTTGAATAAAATATTTAACACAGGCAATTTTGAAGAATCTTATTATAAATATTTATATAAATTAGAGGGATTGAAAGAGTATTTGCAAGTTAATTCTTATGAAACCTTTATCAGAACAACTATAAGTAATTCTCTTTCTTCCCCAATCTATTTTGATGAAGACATTGAAAAGTTTATTGAAGTTTTCGTACCAGCAACTAATTATATATTGTTTGAAAAATTTATTTCTGAATCTAAATATCTAGTTGAGGAAGATAAGTACCTAGGAGCATATAAATTACTGACATTTTTAAATAAACACAATTCCATAAATGAATCTGTAGTAGCATATTCTCAACTTAAAAATTATTTTTATTTAAAACAGAGGTTAACTTCATTGAACGATCAGGTTTTTTTTGTCGAAAAACAAGAATTGTCTTCTTTTATATCTGAAGTGTACAAAGTTGGAGAGAATTTAAAGGCACTCACTATAGAAAAAAATTTACTTTACAACATATTTTTACCGTTATTAAGAGCTTTAAATTCTAAATTAGAGAATATACAAGAAAAAGTCCCAGTCGTTGATGAAAATTTTGAAAACTTGTCTTTATCTTTCAACGAACAAATAAATAGTGAGATCTTGAAACTTCAAATGCAAATTACTAGAATAGAAAACTTACCTGTTGCGTTAGAATTAGAAAGTAATAAAGCAACTTCGATAGAGCAAACAACAGACTCACAAGAATCATCAGCAAGAAAAATCTTCGCCTATTTTTGGTTTTCTATATTAACTGCTCTCTTTATAATTTTCTTGTATTTTGAATTGTTCCCCACGTATTCAAAAATCAATTTTTTATGTACATTGAAATTAGGAAGGTTTGCTACACATTTGGCAGAAAAACTTATTTTAAAAAATCCAGAAGATTATAAGGCGTTTCTAATTTTGGCAAAATCCTATGAGGTTGCAGGGAAGTATAATGCATCAATCAACGCATATAAAACCGCCTTAAAATTAAAAGACAAAACAAAAGAAGGTGAATAAATTGAATCTTTTAATACTTTCAACTACTCTAAAAAATATACTTGTTTTATTACAAGATGAAAAAAATAAGATTTATACAAGGATTTTGACTGAGAACAAATCGGGTAATTACCTCGCTAAAGCGATCAAAGAAGTGGTAGAAGAATCAAAAACAAATATAAAAAATATAGATGAGTTTGGTATAGATATAGGTCCCGGATCGTTCACCGGGATCAGAGTAGCTATTTCTACTTTACAAGGACTTTTAATAGATAACCCAGAAAAAGAAGTTTATACCTTTTTCTCTTCTGATGTTTTGTATCGTTCCGTGGTGAATAATAACCATGATCTTAAGAAAAAAAAGTTGACTGTTTTAAAAAGAGCACGAGAGAATGCCGCATATGCATCTATATACGAAGATGGGAAAAGAATCTTTGGCCCTCAAATGGTCTTTGAAGATTTTTTAATAAATTCTATGAACAATTGTATTTTAATAAATGAAGAAGCTGAATATTTTAAAAACAAATATAAACTGGAAAATGAAGTATTTTATTCAAACATTGAAGAAGAATCTCTAATTGCAGAAACATTGAAAGGTAAAAGAGTAAAAATAAAAAACTTGGAACCTCTTTATCTTCAAAAACCTTTAGCTGTTGAAAATTTAGAGAGAAGAAAAACAAAATAGGGCAAGAATGATTCTGTTTCCCTATTTCGTTTTGAGATTCTTATCTAAAATAACATGCAATGAGAAACCTACAAAGTAACTCAAACTGTACAGTATGTTTATAGGGGTTCTATATTTTAAATTAAGTAAGTAAATGATGACAGAGAGTATACCACCAATTAAAAATGAATGCCACAATCCTCTGTGTTTCGATAGTTTGTTAAAAATTATTCCTAAAAGTAATCCTAGTAAAACACCTACAACTATCAAAATAAAATTTGAAAGGTTATAAGAAAAAGGTAGATACTCTCTATACAAGAAATCATATTCAAAGAGATAGTACACACTTCCAAAAATTAAAAACAATCTCATTAATTTGTTTATAAAAGAATTTTGGTGGTCAATATCGGGGAAATCACTCCCAACAACAAAGAGAAAATAAGAAGCTACGATCTCACCTGAAACATAATAAACCTCGTAAAACAAATGACTATAAATAAAATTGAACACTAAAAAGAATACAGGGAACCCCAAAATACCGCTTAATATGTGAGTTTTAAAATTCGGCATTATTTATATCTCTTAACTGCTCCTTTTCATCAAATGCTAACACCTCTATAGGAAGCCTTTTTGTCCAAACTTCTATAATCCCCCCATTTTTAATATCTTTATAAAAAAGGACTTTTGGATCGAAAAAACTGATAGACTTAGAAAGCGTTTTAAGAATGGGCCTATTGTACTTTTTCAGTTGATTTAATGTTTTTGGGAGTAACTTATCTACTATTAAAGAATTGGCTCCTCCTTCAAACAGAAAATCAAAATAATCGGATATTTCTGTGATACTGATATTTTTAATCTCACCGTGAGCCAAATTAAAAGTTCCACAAGTAACAAATTCCCCAACAAATTTATATAAAGGCACCCCTTCCAATTGATAATACTTTTCAAGCCTTTTTAAGGCTTCAGGAGTAACAAATATAATTTTCCCCGTATACAGAACTTTATCACCATTTTTTAACTTTTTTAATGTATCTAGAGAAACAGGATAATTTATATTAAGCAAAAAACATTAGCCTCCTTATTGTTTTAATATATTTGATTGTAATCAATAGAGAAAACGTAAGTTTTCGGGTGTCAGATTTTACAAATTTTGACTAACTATTTCATACGTTAACGTTTTAAGAGAAATAACAAAATCAACATTTTCAATAACAACATGATCATCGGAGTTCAAAGTTACTGGGGCAAAATTCAATATCCCTTTTACACCGGCTTCTATTAATATATTTGTAACTTCTTGAGCCACATTTGATGGAACAGTTAATATCGCTATTTCAAAATCAAGATCATTGTTTTTATTCTTTAGTTCTTTAATATGTTTTATTGGAATACCGGGTAACAAGTTAGAATTGATTTTTCTTTTGTCTACATCATAGGCTGCAACTATTTTAAACTTGTATTTTTCTAATTCAGGATAATGAGAAATAGCTCTACCAAGGTTTCCTACTCCTATAATTGCAACGTTCCAAATCCTTTCTGTTCCTAAAATCTTTTGAATCTTTAAACATAGATCTTCAACATCGTATCCTACGCCCCTCTTTCCAAACTCTCCAAAATAAGATAGATCTTTTCTAACCTGAGAAGCCTTTATGTTAAGAGCCTCAGCAATCTCTTTTGAAGAAGTCTTTGGTATTCCTTCTTCCACTAGCTCTTTTAAAAATCTGTTGTACATGGCTAATCTTTTTATTGTAGGTTTGGGAACTTTTGGTGATTTCATATTTATACGAAAGTTCTCACCAACGTGTTAATAATAGTTTATTTACAATGTGGTGAAAAACTTTTTTCACCTCCTATTTGTTATTTATTACTTGACCACTATATTTATGATTTTTTTTGGGACATAAATGATTTTTTCTATCTTTTTACCTGCTATATATTTTTGAACTTTATCATCCTCTAAGACAAAACTTTTTACTTCCTCTTCTTTTAAATTAACATCAATCGTTATCTGGGCTCTCAACTTCCCGTTTATTTGTACGGCTAACGTAATTTCTTCTGCTTTCAAAGCATTCTTATCGATCTTTGGCCAACTTGCTTTAAATATAAAACCATCTTTTCCAAAATTCTTCCATAATTCTTCACTTATATGAGGAGCAATAGGAGACAACATCAATACAAAATCTTCAGAAAATTCTTTTAGTAAGTTGAGGTTCCAATCTTTTTCATCTGTATTGTTTAGGTATGAGTTTAATTCATTCAAAAGTTCCATAAGGGAACTTACTGCGGTGTTAAATTGAAAATTACCTTCTATATCGCTCGTTATTTTCTCAATAGTTTGGTGTAATTTTCTTCTTAAATCCTTTTCATATTTATTTTTCAAAAGATAATTTGAGTTATTTTCAAGATGAATTATCTTATCTTGTATTTTCATGTACATATTCCAAACCCTATTTAAGAATCTGTATGTACCTTCTATGCCTGAATCATTCCATTCTGCATCCCTTTCTGGAGGAGCCATAAAAAGAATGTAAGTTCTTAAAGCATCGCTACCATATTTTTCGATCATTTCTTCAGGAGACACAACGTTACCTTTTGATTTAGACATCTTAGCCCCGTTCCTGTATATCATACCTTGAGTGAAAAGATTTTTGAAAGGCTCATCAAAACTGAAATACCCAAGATCTTTCAGCACTTTGGTTATGAACCTTGAATAAAGTAAGTGCAAAATTGCATGTTCGACTCCACCTATATACTGATCTACAGGCAACCAATTATCTACATCTTCCTTATTAAAAGGTTTTTCTCCTAGTTTTGGATTCACATATCTCAAATAGTACCATGAGCTATCCACAAAGGTATCCATAGTATCAACTTCTCTTTTAGCTTTTCCACCACATTTTGGACATGTTGTTTCTTTGAAATCGGGATGATCGATCAAAGGACTTTTTCCGGTTGGTTCAAATTCAACGTCCCTGGGAAGCTTTACAGGTAAATCATCTTCCGGAACAGAAACTACCCCGCATTTTTCACAATATACAATGGGAATCGGAGCTCCCCAATACCTTTGCCTTGATATGAGCCAATCTCTCAATTTGTACTGGGTGACAACTTTTCCGATCTTTTTATCTTCTAACCATTGAGAGATTTTCTTAATTGCTGTTTGGTTATCTAACCCCGTAAATTCTCTGGAATTTATCAAAACTCCTTCTCCAACGTAAGCTTTTTCTAACTTTTCTTCATTTAACTTGTCATCTTCAGGCATTATAACAATTCTGATGGGAAGATTATATTTTTTCGCAAATTCAAAGTCTCTTTGATCATGCGCAGGAACAGCCATAATTGCCCCCGTACCATATTCGTATAAAATATAATTTGCTACGTAAATAGGTATCTTTTCTCCATTCACAGGATTTATGGCGTAACTTCCAGTGAAAACGCCTTCTTTTTCTGCTCCTTCAGCGGTTCTTTTAAACCTATCTTGCAAGCTCACTTTTTGCAAAAATTTATTTACTATTTCAGTATTTTCTGGAGTTGTTAACTCTTCTACAAGAGGTGATTCAGGAGATAACGCCATAAAAGTAACTCCCCACAAGGTATCAGGCCTGGTGGTAAAAACTCTCAAGCTTCCTTTGCCATTATCAAGTTTAAATTCGACTTCGGCTCCCACACTTTTACCTATCCAATTTTTCTGCATTGTTTTGACATTCTCAGGCCATCCGTTCAAATTTTCTAAATCATTTAACAACTTTTCAGCATAGTCAGTTATTTTGAAATACCATTGCTCTAACTGTTTAATTTCCACAGAGGTCCCACATCTTTCACATCTTCCATTAACAACTTGCTCATTAGCTAGTACCGTTTTGCAGTTTGGACACCAATTCACAGGTGCCTTTTTCTTGTAGGCTAACCCATTTTTATACAATTGTAAGAATATCCATTGTGTCCATTTGTAGTAATCTTCCTTACACGTTATAACTTCTCTATCCCAATTATAACTAATACCAAGCTTTTTAATTTGATTTCTGATGATATTGATATTTTGCATAGTCCAATCTTCGGGATGAATGTTACCCTTCTCTATCGCTGCGTTTTCAGCAGGCAAACCAAATGCATCAAAACCAAAAGGATGCATCACACTGTACCCTCTCATCCTCTTGTATCGAGCTATAACGTCACCTATGACATAGTTTTTTACATGGCCAACATGGAGAGTCCCCGAAGGGTAAGGAAACATTACCAAATCATAGTATTTTTTATGGTAATCATCATTCACTACTTTAAAAGCATCTTTTTCTTGCCATTTCTGTTGCCATTTTTTCTCTATTTCTTGTGGATTGTAGGTTTTTTCCATCTAGGGTCATTCCTCCATTGTGTGAATTTTCTTTTGTTAATTATACCACAATTGACTATTTCCCTGTAACAGTCGGAATATAGAGATTTAAATCTTTCATTATGTTCGAAATATCTTGGTCAGGATGTTTTATAAGTCTGTATTGACCAGTTTCTTTTATCAGGAAAAAGGTATTTTCAGGTACTCCACTCTTAAATGAAGCATTAAATGGGAGTGTGTAAGTATATTGAGTTTCTATAGAAGGCCCTTTAAAAAAGTAAAATTTATATGGATTCAATCCTGGCTTTAAATTTCCTTGAAAGATGTATCTACCTTCTGGATTTCTAAACGCCACCCATACATCGGTAGAACCGATAATATATATTTGAATGTAACCGGCGTCTGATGGTTCATCTAAATTAGTGATAATTTTATCCAGATCGTTTAGTTTTTTTTCTAAAAAATTGTTTGAAACTATGAATTTTTCAACCACACCATCTGGCTCAAAATATCTATTGAGATGGGTGATCTCCTTTTCTTGAGCCTCCAATTTTTCGTTCACCGTTGAATTTAATCGATTGAATTGACTTTGCAGATCCTTCCTAAGTTCTATCACCCTAATTTCTGTCGCAATTGATAAAACTATTGCTACCAAACTTACAACAAAGATAGTTATCTTAAATCTCATACTTTCCTCCAAACATCTCCACTATATTATTGTATTCATCTATATTTCTTGCGAAAACTTTTTTTATCTTTTGGATGGTATTATCGACCTTTTTTGTATTTATTTCCATTTTATCCCCAATTTCTTGATATGAGTATCCATCTATCCATAATTCAACAATTTCCCTTTCGTTGCATTCAAGTTGTTCAAGACTCTTTGATAAAAAATATTCCTTGAGAAAATCCTTCTTTTCAGTATCAACACTTTCAATGTAATAATCGGCGTTTTCTGTAAATTCGTCGTCTGTGTTTTCCATACTTACAGCTTCTGTTAAAACTTTATGCTTATTTCTGTTCAAGTAGGTGACAAAAGACTTAATCTCTGAAGAGATATTCATATAGGCAAAACTTGAAAATTTAGCGTTTGCATCTTTTCTGAAATTATATACCGCTTGAATTAAACCTACCAAACCTATTTGTAAAAAGTCTTCGAATTCCAACCATGTACCATAATATTTCCCAACAATAGATTTCACCATAGGCTCAAACTTTTCAAGAATTATGCCTAGGGCTTGGTTGTCCCCTATTTGTGCAAGTTCTATAAGTTTATCCAAATTCATTCCCCTTAGCCTATAGATATGCCTACTCATATTGCTCCCAATAGTTACTAGATATTTACTGACTTTAAACAATCTGAAAGATTTATAGATAGAGCCCCTTTGCTTAGTACGCTACAAAATTCAATTCTATTGATTCTTTTCTATTATACTACATTCAGCAAAATACTTTCAAAAAAAGGGCGCTAAGCGCCCTTTTTTATAATTGTTTAAACATTTGTTTTTAAAACCCTATTGCAAAACTTGATTTAAATGAAAACCCCTTCAAATCGAAAATTTTATCAAGATCCTTTGCCGTAAGGGATAACTCTGTTCTGCTTTCAACAATTCTGCTATCTATCCCAAAACCTAAAAACGTGTTCCAGTAACCATAATAATTTTCAATTCCAACTGTCAACGGTATAAAATTGAAAAGAGAAGTTCTGGCTTGTACACCCCAGTCGATCGTTTGATCATCCACATAGAACTCTCCATATGGAATAATATCAAGCAAAACTACCGGTATCCTAAAAAATCCGGTAACACTCATTGGATATATATATTGTTCATCTACAGGTTGAACTTCCATAGGTGTTGAACTACTGGAATCTTCTCCCAAAATACTAATTGTTTCTTGATAAGGGATCTTGTAAGAAACCTTTGCAGGTTTAACCGTTATGTTTTTTACCGCGATTCCCATAACAGGTTTTTTGATCTCACCAAAGGTTACACCTGCATCTATGGCATGGCCAGCATCGGTCAAAAATTTATCTGTTAGAGAGTTAAATGTTATACTTTCAAGCTCATTACTATCAAATGGAGAGTACAAATCAACCTTCATGTTCAACTCCGCCGTTGTTGTTCCTACCTCTGTATCTGTAGAAAATTCGTATCCAACGTTTGATTCCTCGGTATAGACTATCGGCAAGAACAAGTTGTAAACCAACCCAACCGACATGCCATCAAAATTATAAGAAGCATACACTCCAGCTTTAACAGATGTATCTAAGTTAAAGAGTATCGTGCCTTCATTAGTTGTATCTATTTCATTACCATTGGCGATAAGTTTTATCAAATCGTTTGGTACCGTTAAATCACTTTTTAAATCACCACTGAATACAACTCCAAGACCCAGATCAAAGATATTTACTACAAAGTGTCCTTCAACGTTATCTTTGGTTATAAAGAATAAATCATCTCCACCTAAAGAAGTATATATTTCGTCGAAATCAATGGTAAACTTTGTAGCAGTCAACATTGGTAAAAGATCCGCTACTTTGTAAGCGTTTTGATAAACCATTATATCGGGAGAAATTTCGATTTCAAAATAATTTCTTTTACCTATTGATTCTAACAAAAGCGGATTCAAACTACTATCAAAAGATCTCAATCCTTCTGAAAAAATGATCAAAGAAACCGAAGAAACTATTAGCAATATTATAAACAATTTTTTCATAGTCTTCCCCTCCTTTATTGTGCCCTTGAAGTAATCGGTATTGCTAAGTCTGTATCAAGATCCAACCAGAGGCTAAGATCTAAACTACCATCCATATTCAATGAATACTCTGACGGGGGGAGTTTTACTGTGAATACCAAATTGAAAGGAACCGTATTTTTCATATCTTCGATAAAACCTGTTAAATCAAATTCAACAGTTTTACCTTCACCAACCGTTATTTCCCTTGTTACAGGTTCTGATTCAGTAGGTTGGTTCTTTTCAACATCCCATCCTTGGACTTCCATCTTTAAGTGGAGCCCCGTCGTGTTGTCGTAATCCATGTGAAGCTTAAATGATTCTATCCCATCGAGTATATCACTCAAATCATCAGAATCTTCACCAGATCTGCCAAAGATATCCTCATCGCCTACTTCATCTTTATTTGTATACAATTCTAGGTCTTCGGTTATCGTGAATTCAAAAGGGATATCTACTAACAATTTTATAGTTGGAGAATCATCAGGAGAAAGTGATGAATTGAATGTGATGGTCATCTCCTCTAAATATATCTTAGAATACTCATTAAACAAAGGTCCCAAGTTAAATTCCTCTCCAGAAGAGATAAGAGTTGAAGTACTAGACGTACTCAAAGTTGCTTCTATTGTTACATAGGATGGATCGCTAATTCCTGTTACTACAAGAGTTGCCGGAAGACTTGTAAGACTAATTTCTTCCAAAGGTCCAAAAGTTGTACCACCAAGAGATACCAGCGTTAAAGAAGCATCAGATGTAACTAAATCGTAAGGCCCCGCAGGAACCGAACTAAAATCACTTTGACCAGGAGCAATCTCATCCAAAATTTCTTGACCGTCGAATATTTTCAAATCTACCCCATAAGTTAAGGGATTATCAGATTTGTGTGTGACGGTGGCATCTTCACCAAAACTTTCACTTAAACTAATTACAATATCTTCAGTATCCACTAAATCGTACATTGTAATACTTTCTTTTGCAATAGGTACTTGAAGAGTGGGATCAGCTTTTATCTCGATCTCTTGAAGTGCACAGGATGTGAACAGGAACATACTTACAACTAACAATAAAAATACATAATAAAACCTTTTCATTTTTCTCACCCCAAAATTTATTTTTTGAAATCCTGAAAAAACTGTAATTTATTTGAATCAACAAATTATACCATATTTTTCTCAAGTTTAATTCTTTTTTAAAATTTTTAAAATTAAATTGATGACACTTTCTTTCCAAATGAGAAGAAAATGCAAAATAATTTAATTTTTTTGAATACGAGCCTTAATAATAATTAGCTATAATAAAAATACCCATCCCCCCGAAACATCATGATTGATATTTCGGCCCATCCAATGAGGACGCTAATGCGTCCTCATTGTTTTTTTCCCCCTCTTATATTGACTATGAAATGTTTGATAAAAGTCTATTTTTCACCTCTTCTGCACCCCTCAAGGATTTTATATCCCCAGGCTTAGGAACTTCTTCGATACTCCATGGCCCAAACTTGATCCTTTTCAATTCTATAACTTTATAACCTAAAGCCTTTATCATGAGTTTTATCTGCCTTTTTTTGCCTTCGTTTAAACTGATTTGTAGGAGTGATAGATCCTTTTCTTTTTTCAAAATTTTCACCTTCGATTTCATCGTTTTATATCCGGTTTCAAGTGTGATACCTTCTTCCAACTTCTGCAATTCCTTTTTTGAAGGCGTACCTTTTATCAGTACTTCATAAACCTTTGTGACCTTATTTTCAGGCCTTAACAAATAATTGGCTAAGTCACCATCGTTTGTCAGAAGCAAAAGGCCGCTTGAATCGTAGTCAAGCCTGCCCACGTAAAAAACTCTTTCTTCAATCTTTCCTTTCAGCAAATCATTTACTGTTTTTCTACCAAAATCGTCTTTGAAGGTACACAAGATTCCTTTGGGTTTGTTCAAAAGGTAATAAACTTTGTTTTCAGCTTTCTTTTGTAGATCGGAAAGATAATATTTTTTATTGTCAAATTCTATGAAATCATTTTCTTTTAATTCATACCATGGCTCGTTAACCAATTTGTTGTTGACTTTCACACCTTCTTTTAGTATGTACTCTGAGGACTGCCTTCTACTCAGAGATATTATTTGAAGAGCCTTTTGTAACTTCATTCTTTTTCATTTCCTCCAATTTTTTCAACGTTTTATCGGGTAAGAATTCGTAAAATTTTTCGGTAAGATGGTAGTAATTGTGGTTTTTCTTTTTACTTTTTTTAACCAGATCGTATTCCATTAATTTCTTTAGTTGATAATAACTATTTTTACCTCTAGTTTTTTCTATTTCAACAACCCTGCTATCTCCATTCATAAACAGAATCGCTAATACTTCGAATTGAGTTTGTGTTAACTCAAATTTTCGAGGATTTGGAAAGATCATAGATTTTATTTCTGGTTTTATTTCAAATCTGTATTTGCTGCCGTTTTTTATCAATTCCACACCGTGTTGGTCACCTATATAATGCAATTCTATTTCTTCTAAGTAATGCCTCAATTCTTCTTCTTTTATCTTTAGACGCTTGGAGATCTCTTTGAAAGATATACCGTTAGGAGTTGAAAATATTAATGCTTCTATCATTCTAATTTCTACATCTATTTTGTCTTTAGCCATTCAACTCACTTCCAGGATCTTGCGAGCTAAGTTTAATAAATAGGCCTTTTTCATATTTGAAAAAACCACGGTTTACCAAAATTAAGGAAGCTAAAAACATTACTAAAAAATTCATCTTTTTATGTTGAGCATATTCGAAAAGATATAGAATATTAAATTCATCCTTTTTTTCAAGCATTCCTATCGCATCTTCTATACGATAAGTATCTCTGATAATTTCAAGCTTTTTTTGCTTTGTAATGTAATCATCAAAGAACTTTACCAACTGATTTTCAAAGATTTCTTTTTCTATTGATGCCTTATTCTTTACTCTAACGGGTTTTTTCTTATCTTCACCAAAATCTTTTTTTATGATCTCTTGAGCTTTTTTGATAACGTCGTAATTTTCAATAACCTCATATATGACCTCTCTATGTTTTCTAAATTCTTTATCGTTATTGGAATTGGGAAGTAGCTCTTTGGACTTCAAAAATGTCAAATAAGACGCTAATTCTAAAAATTCTCCTATGGAGTTTAAGTCATTGAAGTTATCATTGACGTAATTAACGAATATATCTGAGATGTAACTGACAGATATTTTCCTAACTGGAATCTTTTTTTCTTTTATTAATTCAACGAGTTTAAAAAAAGGGCCAGAGAATATGTCTAATTTTATATCGAGATAGTTAAAGTTAATTATTTGATCCTCCTCACCATCTGAAATGTAAAGCCTCTCTAACCTCTTGCATAGTTTGGCTAGCAACCTTTCTTGCCTTTTTGTTTCCATCTTCAGCTATTTCTATTGCATCTTCTACAGAAGTAGAAGATAATTTATTCCAAACTGGTTCAAGTCTTTCTTTCATATTTTTGATCAACAACTTTTTACAGTCAACACACCCAATCCCAGCAGTAGTACAACCATTCCGTACCCAATCTTTTTCATCTTCAGATTTAGTGAATGCCTTATGGTAATCCCATACGGGGCATTTTTCGGGATTTCCAGGATCGGTTCTTCTTATCCTTGCTGGATCGGTCATCATGGGTAGAATTTTCTCTTTCAACTCTTTCTCGTTGGTTTCTATGTTTATAACGTTACCATAGCTTTTAGACATCTTCCTTCCATCTGTGCCAGGTAGTTTCGGCACTTTGGAAATGATCGGTTGTGGTTCAGGAAATATTTCTTTGTACTTCATATTAAACTTTCTTGCGATTTCTCGCGTAAATTCTAGATGATAGATTTGATCTTCCCCAACAGGAACTCTATCCCCTTTATATATTAAAATATCTGCGGCTTGTAAAACGGGGTACCCTAAAAATCCTATGTTAGTTAAATCCTTATTGGATATGTTACTTATTTGTTCCTTATAGGTTGGAATTCTTTCTAATCGTGAAACCGAGGCTATCATACTAAAAATTAAATAAAGTTCGGCATGTTCTTTGATGGCGGATTGAACGAATAAAACACTTTTTTTAGGATCCAACCCTACTGCGATATAATGCCTTATTATATCGAAAGTAGAAGGTTGTATTATCTCAGGTGTATCATAATGAGATGTCAAAGCATGCCAATCAGCGACGAAGAAAAAATTTTTGTCTGATTTATTTTGAATCTCTACCCAATTTTCTAAGGTAACAAAGTTTCCTATGTGTAATTTTCCTGTAGCTCTCATTCCACTTAGAACGGTCATATCTTACCTCCGTTTATCAGATATTTTTTGCTGTTCTTAATTATTATAGCATAGATTTATTGTTAAGGGGCTTTAAAATTATATAAAGGAGTTATTCTTTTTATAATTTCTACGGTATCTTGTATGTTTTCTTCTATTTCTTTTAGAGACTTATACACCATTGGGGCTTCATCTATCGTTTGAGCATTAACAGAAGTAGAATAAATGCCATTCATCGCATTTTTGTACTCTTCAATTGTTATTCTTTTCTTAGCTTGTTTTCTACTCATTACCCTTCCCGCACCATGTGGGGCTGAGAAGTTCCAATCAGGATTTCCTTTACCAACACATATCAAACTACCATCTTTCATATTTATAGGGATTATTAATTTTTCACCAAGTTTGGCAGAAACGGCACCTTTTCTCAAGATCATCTTTTCCAGGTCTATATAGTTATGGATGGTAGTGAACCCTTTACTAACGTTCAATTGCATTTGTTGAATGATTATATCAGTTATAGCTTTTCTGTTGAGTGATGCATAATTTTGTGTTATCTTCATATCCCAAAGGTAATCGTTGAACTCTTCCTTTTCCAAATACGCTAAGTGTTTAGGGATGTCTATATTTTTGATTGATCTATTTTTCTTCTTTTTTCTCTTTGAGAGTGGTTGACCCGTTAACATAGAATAAGCCAAATTCTGATAGTATTCAGCAACCTGTTTCCCTAAATACCTACTTCCAGAATGTACAACAATATACAAATTATTTGATTCATCTCTGTCTACCTCAATGAAATGATTTCCTCCGCCTAAGGTACCTATGCTCAGTATCGCTCGTTCTAAATCTATGAATTCTCTACATTTTAATTCTAATATCTGACTTTTTTCGACGTATGGGTGAGGCTTTTTACGAATATTGAAACCAGATGGGATTTCTTTCCTTATTACTTCATCAAGTTTTTCAAAGTTTATCTGTTTTTCCTCAATTTTAACTACTTCTACTCCACAGCCTATGTCAACTCCAACTAAATTAGGAACTATTTTATCTTTTATGGTCATCGTTGTTCCAATTACACATCCTACCCCCGTATGTGCATCAGGCATTATTCTAATCTTAAGTCCTTTAACGAACTCTTGGTCACACAATTCTTTAATTTGCCTTATCGCTTCTTCTTCCAACTCATTTGTAAAAACCTTTGCCTCGTTAAATTGTCCTTTGATTATCATCATGTGTATCATCCCTTCACACGGTTCAACTCTTTTTATATCGTAACCTTTATTACTAAACTTCCTAATTAAATAATATCACAAAAAATGTAAAACACCTTTAGGATACAACAACCTCAATGTAGAACTAATCAAATGAACCAATTGTACGACTTATTTAGTGGTTAAAGTTTTCTTAAGATAAGTCGATAATAAATAGGTGAGAAAGAATTTAAAGGAAGTGAAGACAATGGCTACTAATCCCTATGTTGGTACCTTCCAATTAACCGGCGCGGTTTCGGGAATGGATACCCAAGCAATGGTCCAAAAATTAATGGAGATTGAGCAACAACCTTTAAATAGAGCTCAAGAAAAATTTGATACTCTTACTTACAAACAAAAACTTTGGATGGAAGTAGACAATAAGTTGGAGGATTTTTATGATTATCTGATCACTTTCAAATTGAAGAGTAATTTGATCCCAAAAAGTGCCACCTCTTCTGACGAAAGTGTATTAACTGCTACAGCTCCTGCAGATGCTGATAATTCAACTTTTTACTTGAAAGTTAATTCTTTGGCTTCTCCTACCGTTCTTTTGGGGGATAATATTGATCCAACAATTAAAAAAAGTTCAAAGATAGTAGATGTTATAGGCACAGCAGGTGATTCTACTTTTACCATCACAAAAGGAGAAGATTCAGATACTATAACCGTTTCAGACAGTGAAACAATTCAAAACCTTATAGACAAAATAAATGCTTCAACCTTAGGAGTACAAGCAAAATTTGATGATGCAAACGGTAAATTTTTCCTAGTTAACAAAGAAAATGGGAACGTTGATATTAGCGTATCTGCCATTTCGGGTTCTAATGGTGAAACCTTAATTTCAAAACTGAATTTAAACGGAACAGCTGCTCTGGGCGATGATAATACAGTTAGAACCTTAGGGAGTTTGGGACAGGTTGAATTGTCTTTTGACGGAAGTACATCAATCACCACTTATGACAACTTAACAGAAAACACGTTGAACGTTTTCGGTACAACAATCGATTTGAAATCGACTTCGAGTAGTTACGTAAAAGTTTCTATAGAACAAGATATAGATAAGAGTGTTGAAAGTATAAAAGAATTTGTCGATAAGTACAATGAAACGATTACTTATGTGTACGATTTATTACATGAAGGCCAAGTTACCGATAAGTCTCCAGAAGAAATGACAGAAGAAGACTATATGAAAGGGATGCTAAAAGGAGATAATAACTTAGAGAAAATCTTTTATAATTTAAGAAATATGGTTTACTCACCTGTAAATATAGAACAGTCTGGTTCTCAATATAATACCCTTTTCGATATCGGCATAACCTCAGGAGATTTTGGAGTCGGTTATGAGAATACAATGAAAGGATTATTGAGCGTAAATGAGGATAAACTTAGAGAGGTTTTGAATACAAATGCTGAAGATGTATGGAAATTGTTCGCAACAAACGATACGACTAATAAAGAATATGGATATGCGCAAGCTATTCAGAATTATCTGTATGAAGCAACTAAGTTCAATGGCTATATCGATCGAATTGCCGGTACCAACGGCACCATAGGTAACGAGATGAGACGACTCGCCAAGGAAATGACCAACCTATTAGACAGGCTTCAAAGAAAAGAAGCACAATATTATGCACAGTTTTCAGCTATGGAACAAGCTATTCAACAAATGACCGCACAAGGAATGTATATGCTAAGCGCTTTTTCTAACCAATAGATAAAACAAAAGCCGGTACTGTTTTTTAAAAACAGTACCGGTTATTTTTATTGAGCCATTTTTATTTTACCCAACAGATTTTTCTTGTGCAACTTCAGCTTCTTTTTCAGGTTGAACAACTTCGTAGTTTTGTTCTGCGTACAATTTCAACCCTGTTCCTGCTGGAATAGGTTGTCCTACTATTACATTTTCTTTTAATCCTTTCAATTTATCTACTTTACCTTCTATAGCTGCCTCTGTTAGTATTTGTACAGTTTGCTGGAATGAAGCCGCAGAAAGCCATCCTTCTTTTTCTAAAGAAGCCTTCGTGATTCTTAACAACCTACGTTCATATTTTATCGTATCTTTAGGATTTATAAGATATTTTTTGGATGTACCTACTAGATGAGCTTTCCCATCTTCGGTTGTGATTTCTTTATATTCTTCGTATACTTCAACCTCTTTAATGTTTGTTTCGATAATTTGGTTTAAAATTTCTTCGGTGATTTCTGTTCCCTGTTCATAGATCTTATCTTCTTCCTCTTCTTCATCTTCGGAAGGGATTATAACCCTCTTTGCCAACTTTTTACCGATAACTAATTCTCTATTTTCACTGATATAGGAGTTTTCTTCCAATATTTCCTCGTTAATTTTCTGCACTTTACCATAACTGACTAAATCTCCGGGCATGAAATCGGTATCTCCACCGTCTATTATTTCCACCTTGTTGATCATCTGTCTAATTATTATCTCAAAGTGTTTATCATGGATGTCCACACCTTGCTCAGCATATATTTTCTTTATTTCACTGAGCAAATAACTTGCCAAAGCGCTTACTCCCAAATCTTTGAGTATTTTTCTGGGTCTTATATTTCCCGTCGTTAACCTTTGACCGGGTAATACTTTATCTCCTACTTCTACAACTGCTTTCGTCCTATAGTCAGCCTCATAACTTTCTAATTCACCATCTGAATTTTCTATTATTATCTTTAATCTTTTTCCTCTTTTGTTCTCAATATCTCTCTCGATAGCTCTTACTATACCTTTTATCGTTGAGAATTCACCTTCAGGCCCTTTGGTCTTTTTTCTTGCTTCAAACAATTCTTCAGCTCTTGGAAGACCTTGGGTTATATCCGAAGTGGTAGCTATACCTCCCGTATGGAAAGTCCTCATAGTTAGCTGCGTACCAGGTTCACCTATAGATTGTGCAGCAATTATTCCTACAGCTTCTCCTATATTGACTAATTTGTAGTTTGAAAGGTCTATCCCATAACATTTTGCACAAATTCCATTTTCAGACTCACATGTAAGAGGAGATCTAATGAAAATATATGGTCTAACAGCAACCTTTTTTATTCCGTGTTTTTCTAGAACTTTGGAAACTTTTAAGTCAATTTTTTCTTGATATTTAAGTAAAGTCACAGTTTTTCCATCAACTTCGACTTTAAGATCTTCCCCAGCGTAAACGTAATCTACTGCATTATATTCTTTCACATTCAGAGATTGTATACCGTGCAGGAGTGCTTCTTCTATGGCTTCTTCTGTAACTTCTTCACCTTTTCTGATTAATACCTTACCTTCTATTTGTACATCTTGTAATGATTCTAAGTATGAATCCTTTAACATATCTTCAATTTTTATCGTTTTTTCCTTCGATACAGGAATTTCTTTTACATAATTTGCCAAGAATTGGGCGTCTTTTTCTTTTAAGATTATCCCTTTTTCATATTTTTTATCTGATTGAGGATTATAAATTATTTCCTTTGTTTCAGGATCCAAAACATCTTTAGCCAAAACTCTACCAAATAAGAAGTCTGATAAGTTCTCAATTTTTGAATCGTCGGCCCAAAGTTCTCTTGCTTCAATACCTTTGTCTGTCCCACAATCATCTTCTGTGATTGTCATACTTTGCGCAACGTCTACGAGTCTTCTAGTTAAGTAACCAGCTGTTGATGTCCTTAAAGCTGTATCAGCTGATCCTTTTCTCGAACCGTGTGTTGAGGTGAAAAATTCTAATTCTGATAATCCGTTTTTAAAGTTTGAAGTGATAGGAACTTCAATTATTTTACCGGATGGATCAGCCATCAATCCTCTCATACCGGCTAATTGTTTCAATTGATCTATGTTACCTCTGGCTCCTGATTCAATCATCATCCAAATTGGATTGAAGGTGTATTTTCGATATGTTTTCGCTGTTTCTAATGTAACTTTGGCAGTAGCGTTTTCCCAAATTTTAATTATTTCCTTGTACCTTTCATTATCCGTAAGATAACCTTCTTCATAAAGTGATTCGATTTTGAGAACTTCGTTCTTAGATTCTTCTATAAGTTCTTCCCTTTTCGGAGAAACTAATACATCACGAATAGATATCGTTAATCCGGATAATGTTGCATAATGAAAACCAAAATCTTTAATACTATCTAAAAGATCCGCAGTTCTATCTATTCCATGTTTTTCAAAAGTGTTAAATATCAACTCTTTTAGGCTTTTTTTATCCATTTTTTGTGAATAATTCCTTAAATCTTCTGGTACTTCTTCGTTAAAAATTATTTTTCCGATAGTTGTTTTAAGGATACTACCGTCTTTATATCTAAACGCAATTGGTTCGTGAAGGGATAAATCAGATTTTTCCCATATCAATTCTCCATCTTGAAGATAAATATCAGAATCCACTATTTTTTTGTACTCGTAAGCATATGTGGCTTCTAAATCTTCAGAGAATATGTGTCTAACATATCCATTCTCTCCAAATTCAGAAACCTTAGTAGGTACCTTAAGATTTTCGAATTCCTCATCTTTATGTAAGGTTAAATAATATGCACCTGCAATTATATCTTTTCCAGGCATAGACAAAGGTTTACCGTTAGCCGGTGAGATAATATTATACCTTGATAACATTAAAAACTTTGACTCCGCTTGGGCTATACTAGAAAGGGGAATGTGTACAGCCATTTGATCACCGTCAAAATCTGCATTAAACGGAGGGCAAACCAACGGATGTAACCTTATCGCATCACCTTCTATTAGTTTTGGAATGAAGGCTTGAATTGATATTCTGTGTAAGGTAGGCGCTCTATTTAAGAGAACAGGATGCCCTTTTATAACCTCTTCTAAAACTTCCCAGGCTTCAGGCATTTCTTTTTCTATTATAGTTTTCTTGAATTTTCTGGCACTTTTACTTGCCACATTTGAATCTTTCAACAATTCGGCTAGAACAAAAGGTTTAAACAGTTCTAAAGCCATCTTTTTTGGTAATCCACATTCATGTATCTTAAGATCAGGTCCGACTGCGATTACAGCTCTACCAGAGTAGTCAACCCTCTTACCCAAAAGGTTTCTTCTAAATCTACCTTTTTTACCTTTCAATAAATCTGTTAGTGATCTTAAAGGTCTTCTATTTCTATCGGTCATTGGTTTACCAACACGTCCATTATAGAAAAGTGAATCCACAGCTTGTTGAAGTATCCTTTTTTCATTCCTTACGATAATTTCCGGCGCTTCCATTTCTAAAAGCTTTTTTAAACGATTGTTCCTATTTATTACCTTTCTATATAAGTCATTTAAATCGGTCGCAGCAAACCTTCCACCATCAATTTGTATCAAAGGCCTTAGATCTGGTGGTATAACGGGTATGATATTTGAAATTACCCATTCAGGTTGATTACCAGATTTGATAAAATCCTTAACTAGTTTCAATCTTCTCAATATTTTTACGCTTTTTTGACTTTTCCGATCCAATTTTTCTAATTCGGATTCTAATCGTGCTTTTAATACTTCAAGATCGATCTTTCTCAACAATTTTTGAATGGCTTCTGCACCATAACCATTTTCAAATTCTTCGTATCTGTTTATTTGAAATATCTTTTCTGTCCCATCTTCTTCCTTTGCAACTAAATCTTTTACCCCAAATTCTTGAAGCTCGTTTAACACATCTTGAGTAATCTTTGTGCCTCTTTCAAATTTCTTTTTGGGAAACTCAATTTCTGAAACCAATTCCTTGCCAATTACTCTTTCTCTTTCTTCTTTAATCTTTGAATTTAGTATCTTCATTACTTCTTCGTAGGCTCTTGCTTCATCTTCTAGTAAGATATCACCTATTCTTTTACCTATCCTCTTTGCAAATCTTTTATCAATATCTGTGATAACTACAATCGGCGTATCACGCTCAATATCTCTTTCAACTTCTATGGAACCCGGATAGTACTCTAAGAACAAGGAATATTCCTTCTGGGTAAGATAATCCTCTTCAAACAAAAATCTATCTGCTAATGGTGTCCCTTTCTCAACTTTCTGTCCCTCTTCCACCATTATTGATGAGCCTTCAAATACGGGATACTTCCTTTCAACTCCCGTATCATCTCTGATTATTATCCAGTTCAATTCTCTTTCGGTGTGTGTTAATTCAGACTTTATTTCTACCGTTCCATCTATATCGGCTATGGGCATACCCTTAACTGAAACTATTTTTACAGCAGGTTCCACTCTTAAATCTAAATATTCAGAGAATATTTCATACTCCCTTTGATACAATATTTCTCCGGGTAGATATCCCAAATCTTCATTTTCAGGTCCGGGAAGCGTTAAATAAGCCCTTTCAATAACTCTTTTTGACCCATAATAAATGATATTTTCTAAATCTTTCACACCAATGTTTAGTATGATAGAAAGAATAGATGGGGAAGACTTTAAATACCAAATGTGAGAAATAGGTGTCGCCAACTCTATATGACCTATCTTTCTTCTCCTAGCTTCTTTGGATTCTACCTTTACTCCACATCTTTCACATACTGTTCCTTCATATTTTTTCCCCTTATACTTGCCACAAGCACATTCATAATCTTTTACCGGACCGAATATTTTTTCGCAGAATAAACCATCCTTTTCAGGTTTACCTGTTCTGTGATTTAAAGTTTCGGGTTTTTTAACTTCACCATTTGATGCTTCCAATATACTTTGAGGAGAAGCTATACCTATTTTTATTTTAGCAATTTTTCTTTGAAAGGAAGAAACGTTTGCCAATTGAAATCCCTCCTTGAGGGTATATTTTTATTATACTCACCGTCAACGTTGAAACTTAGATTCAAGTTATTAATTAGAGTCTATCAACATCTAACTCATTTCCATCTTCATCGTAAAGCTTAATATCTAACATCAAGCCTTGCAATTCTTTTATTAAAACTTTAAAACTTTCAGGAATCCCTGGTTCGGGAAGATTTTCTCCCTTTAATATCGCTTTGTAAACTTCATTCCTACCTTTAATATCATCGGATTTATAAGTTAACATTTCGTTTAGGGTGTGAGCAGCTCCATGAGCCTCTAGAGCCCATACCTCCATCTCTCCAAATCTTTGTCCACCAAAATGAGCTTTACCACCTAATGGTTGTTGGTGAATTAAAGAATATGGACCGGTTGATCTTGCATGAATTTTATCTTTTGCTATATGGGATAATTTTAACATATACATGGAACCTACCGCCACAGGAAAATCAAATGGCTCACCTGTTCTACCATCTCTAAGGACAATTTTACCGTTAGGATGATCGGGGTCATCGCCCAAATATAAATCCTGTTCTTTCCTTACTTTGCATAACTCATCCATGATTTCAGATTCAGTTGCGCCATCAAAAATAGGTGTGGCGTAGTAGTCGTTTGTTAACATCGAAAGCCACCCTAAATGAAGTTCCAAAACTTGACCAATATTCATCCTTGAAGGAACTCCCAAAGGTGAAAGTAACATTTGCAAAGGAGTACCATCTGGTAGAAATGGCATATCTTCTTTATTCAAAATGGTAGAAATAACGCCTTTGTTTCCATGCCTACCCGCTAATTTATCTCCAACTTGTAGTGTCTTTTTTGTTGCTATGAAAACTTTGACATATTTATTTACACCAATTTCCAAAGAAGGAATATCTTTCCGGTCAAAGATCTGAACGTCTATAACCCTTCCCTCTATTCCGTGAGGGACCGTTAAAGATGTATCTTTAATGTCTCTACCTTTATCACCGAATACTGATTTAATGAGTTTTTCTTCAGGAGTAGTGTCTGATTCCCCCCTAGGCGTCACTTTTCCTACGAGGATATCTCCAGAAGACACGTAAGAACCAATTTTAACTATCCCTTCTTCATCCAAATTCCTTAAAAGTTCTTTTTTTACATTTGGAATATCTGCAGTTATTTCTTCTGGCCCTAATTGAGTATCCATAGCTTTCGTTTCAAAAACTTCTATGTGTATCGATGTAAAAGTATCGTTTTCTAACAATTCTTGACTTACCACTATTGCGTCTTCAAAGTTGTATCCTTCCCATGGAAGAAACCCAACGAAAACATTGCGCCCAAGAGCCAACTCTCCCATATCCATGGACGGGCCATCAGCTATGGGTTCTCCTTTTTCTACTATATCTCCAACATTAACGATAGGAACTTGGTTTATACACGTGTCTTGATTCGATCTGACATATTTTAATAAAGCATATTCATCTTTCAAAGGTTCACCCTTTGAATCTTTTAAGATGTTATTCTCTTCATCCAATCTAGTGATTACGATTTTTCTTCCATCTACATAATCAACAATACCTTTATGTTTTGCCATAATCAAATAGCCTGAGTCTCTCGCTGCTAACCATTCTACTCCTGTACCAACAAAAGGAGCTTGAGGTCTAAGAAGAGGAACGGCCTGCCTTTGCATATTTGACCCCATTAAAGCTCTGTTCGCATCATCGTGTTCTAAAAATGGAATAAGAGCAGCTGATACAGAGGCGATCTGTTTTGGGGTGACTGATATATATTCAATCTCATCTTTATGGAACAAACTCACTTTTCCTAAATATCTAGCTTCAATGTACTCTTCTACTAAAGAACCATCTTCACCAATTTCTGCAGAAGCAGGGGCAATTCTATAAAGTTCTTCTTCGTCAGCACTCAAATATACTATATTGTTTAAATCTACTTTTGCATGCTTTACTCTGTAATAAGGAGTTTTCAAAAATCCAAACTCATCAACTTTAGCTAAAATTGCCATAGAAGTGATTAAACCAATATTCGCACCTTCAGGGGTCTCGATAGGACACATCCTCCCATAATGAGAATGGTGGACATCCCTTACTTCAAATTTAGCATGTTCTCTTTTTAAACCTCCAGGACCTATTGCTGATAGCCTTCTCTTATGAGTTAGCTCAGCTAAAGGATTCACTTGATCTAAGAATTGCGATAATTGACTAGATGCAAAGAATTGGTGAAAGGCAGTCATTATTGATCTGGAATTTATCAGGGATTGAGGACTTATTTTATCAATCGATTGAACACCAGCAACTTTTTCAGGAGCATGCTGAATCATTTTAGAAAAAGCTCTTTCAAATTCAATTTGCATTAGTTCTCCAACTGATCTCACTCTTTTGTTACCCAAGTGATCTCTTGTGTCAAGCCCTTCAACATTTTCTTTTAGATGCAACAAATACCTTGCAGCCAAGATAATGTCTAACTTGTCAACAGCAAACGTTTTAACAGGATATTTTATCTTATCTTCAATATCTTCAGAAATATCTTTTTTTTCAACCTCTCGGAGATAATCAATATAAGGTTTTCTCAATTTTACCTGAATTTTCTGTCTTCCAATCTGTGAAAAATCAAATTTATCAGGATTGAAGTACATATCTTCTATTTCTTCTTTAGCCTTTTGAGCTCTAGGAATTTCGGCGGGTTTTAATTTCGAAAAAATTTCTTTGTAAGCTTCCATAGAAGTTAAATTTTCTTCTTTTTCGTATCTTTTTTTCATCTTTTCCAGTGTTATTTCTGCAACTAAATGTGCTACTGTTACAGTCTTAATTTCATATTTTTTCAACAATTCCAAGACTTCATGTAATTTCATACCGTATATCGTTTTTCTTGGAGGATCCATATTATCTAATTCTTGGAACGATAAATCAGACAATACAGTACAATTACTATAATTAGACATATCAACTTCGTCTTCTAAATCGATTTCTTTTGGGAATAAACGTAATATATCCAAATCATTCTCGTATCCCAATGCCCTTAAAAAAAGAAAAAAATTGAATTTTCTTTTTCTGTCTATTCTTACTTGAAGAACCTCTTTACCTGGATTGGGGTTGTAAAGCAACTCCAACCAAGCACCTTTAATGGGTAAAAAATGGGCTATAAACATTTCTTTAGAGGTATCTGTCTCTTCTTCTTTTATAAAATACAACCCTGGTGATCTAACGAGTTGGTTAACTATTACCCTTTCTGCTCCATTAACAACAAATATACCTCTATCAGTCATATAAGGTATGTTACACAAAAATATGTCGTCTTTTTCTATAATTTCACCGGTTGCTGAATCAGTTATTCTAACTTTTAAATAAGCCTTTCCCGCATAAGTCAATCCTTTGTCCCTACTTTCACTCTCACTAAAAGAAGGGTCTTCAAACTTCACATCTACAAAATCAATCAAAAATTCTTTTTTTTTCTTTCCACTTGTTTTAACAGGTATCTTTATAGGCATATATCTTTTTACGCTTTCCATAATCTTGTTATTTAAAAAATCTTTGAAAGAGTCTTTTTGAATTTTTACTAAATCCTCGTAAATTTCTGAATTCTCAAGAACTTTACCAAAAAACTTTCTTTCTCTCTTCCCTACTTTTCTTACAACCGTATTCAAAGGAACCACCTCGGTATTTAGTCAAAATAAAATCGATTAAAAACAAGAGAAAAATCGCATTAGACAAAAAGTCCAATGCGAACACAATTATAACTTTTTTTCTTGAAGAAGAGGTTAAAAAAAGACTTCAACTTAATTTCGAATTCGACTTATTTTAGTTCTACTTCGGCTCCTGCTTCTTCAAGTTTTTTCTTTATTTCTTCTGCTTCTTCTTTTGGAGCACCTTCTTTTATTACTGCATCAGGAGTTCCAGCTTTTTCAACAAGATCTTTAGCTTCTTTAAGACCTAGATTTGTGATTTCTCTTACTACTTTTATTACGCCAATCTTTTTGTCTCCGAAACTTTTCAAAACAACATCAAAATCTGTTTTTTCTGCTTCCTGTTGCACTGGAGAAACGCCTGCTGCACCTGGTGCAGCTGCCATTACAGGGGCTGCTGCAGAAACTCCAAATTCATCTTCGAGCGCTTTTACTAATTCAGCTAGTTCTCCTACGGTCATGTTTTTAATTTCGTTTATAAGTTCCTCTTTTGTCATTTTCCTACACCTCCAAACTTATTTTTTTTCCTTAATAGCGTTAAACACGATTACTAATTTCCTCAAATTATCAGATAAAGCATTTACCAAACCAGAAATAGGATTATTAAGAGATCTAACAACAGTGGCGTAAAGTTCTTGCTTCGACGGTAGTTTTGCATACTCTTCAGCTTGAAGTGAATCAAAAATCTTTCCTTCCAAAACCCCACCTTTAATAAAAGGTTTATTATTGTGAGAATTGGAAAATTTCTTTACTGCTTTTAACACTTCAATGGGGTCTGCTCCCTCAGCTTGTATAACCCCCGTACTTCCTTCAAAAAATTTTTCAAATTCTTCCAATTTCTTATCTGCTAACTTAACAGCCATCTTTAATAAAGAAGTTCGATAGACGGTATAGACAACATCCTTTCCAAAGTTTTTATATAGCTCTAATCTGAACTCGTTAGTCTCTGTCACTGACATCCCGGTAAAATCAACAAACAAAATAGCAGGAGAGGACTCCAAGGCATGAATAAAGTTGTCTATTAAAAACTTTTTGCGTTCTTTAGTTAACAAAAGATAACACCTCCTTAAATAAAAAAACCGCAACGAGTAGCGGCTAAAAGAAACAAAACTTATTCCTTTTTCCGCGTACCTCGGTAGGTGAGATTTCACCTCTTTAACCAATTAAAGACCTACTTTCTTTGGCACGCCATCTATTATTTTAATTAGATTAAAATTCCTTAAAGTTAGGCAACGGATGTTAAAGATAATGTACTTAAATCGATATTGATCCCTGGTCCCATTGTTGCAGCGATCGCAGCTTTTCTAATAAATTTCCCCTTTGAATTTTCAGGTTTCATCTTCATTAATTGTTCAAGAGCAGAAATTAAATTTTCTTGTAAATCCATTTTATCGAAAGAAACCTTCCCTATAGGGATGTGTATGTTTCCTGTTCTGTCATTTCTAACTTCCACCTTACCAGCTTTAAACTCTTTAACCGCTTGCGCCACGTCATCGGTTACTGTTCCTGCTTTTGGAGAAGGCATAAGACCTCGTGGACCTAATACTTTACCAAGTCTTCCTATCTTTCTCATTACTTCAGGAGAAGCAATTGCTACATCAAAATCAGTCCAGCCTTCATTGTTTATTTTATCTATTAGGTCATCCGAACCAACAAAATCAGCACCTGCTTGCTTAGCCTGCTCGGCCTTTTCTCCTTCTGCAAAAACTAAAACTTTTACATTTTTACCCGTCCCTTTGGGCAAAGAAATCGTACCTCTAACGTTTTGATCTCCCTTTTTAGGATCTATTCCCAAAAGAATATGTAACTCCACCGTACCATCAAATTTTGTGTACGAAGTCTTTTTAACTAAATCCAAGGCTTCTTCAATACTGTAATTTTTCTTTTTGTCAACAAGTTTTGCCACTTCTCTATACTTTTTCCCATGTTTTGGCATATACCTCTCCTCCCTTCTTAATCTTCAATTTCTATTCCCATACTTCTAGCGGTTCCCGCAATAATCTTTGTTGCTGCATCTAAATCCTTAGCGTTCAGATCTTTCATCTTAATTTCAGCAATCTCACGAAGCTGTTTCCTCTTAATTTTGGCAACAACTTCTTTGCCTGGTTCCTTAGCAGCGGATTTAAGACCTGCGGCTTTTTTTACCAAAAAAGAAGCGGGAGGAGTTTTTACTATAAACGTAAAAGACCTATCTTCAAAAACAGATATTTCTACCGGCAACAATGTTCCTGCCTGATCCGCAGTTGCTGCGTTGAACTTCTTACAAAATTCCATCAAATTTACACCATATTGCCCCAGTGCTGGCCCTACAGGTGGAGCAGGTGTCGCTTTGCCGGCTTCCAATTGTAATTTTACAACCCTCAAAAGCTTTTTTGCCATAAACTCTTAACCTCCTTGTGGTAAATTGGGAAAATCCCTCCCACATTTTGTTTAATCAATGATCTTTTCAATTTCTCCTAAAGATAGTGTCACTGTAGTTTCACGTCCAAACATAGTTACTACAACTTGCACTTCTTGTTTTTCCAAATCATAATCTTTAATTTTACCTGTAAAATATTCAAAAGGACCATTTATAATCTTGACATGCTCTCCTACTTCGAAATCGGTTCTAATCTCTTTAACTTGCCTTTTTTGATAAGCTTCTTCACCCATTAATCTAAGAACAGCCCTTACCTCATTTTTATTCAATTTTACGGGCTTCCCACCTATGTTTAAAATAGTAGATACATAAGGTAAATTGTTAACCAATTCTTCAGTTTCTTTTGTATACATCGTTTCAACAAAAACATAACCTGGAAATAAATTTTTCTTTTTTGTTTTTATAATCTTTATCTCCTTGTGAAAAGGAGTCTCTCTAATATCGATCCTTCCCGAAAATTTTGCTTTGTACTCTTTAGGCTCACATAATTTATCGCCTATTTGTACTTTACTTCCCACTTTAAATTTCTCATGAATAAAGGTTTCTCGAGGCAATAAATAGATATCGTTTTCTTTCGATTCATTTTCAATAACTACTCTTTTAATTTTTTCAACAGAGACAATTTCTCCATCAACATCACTCTTATACTCAAGGTTTTTAGTAAATGGAGTCTCTGATCGTACTTTTTTTCCAGCCTTTAATCCGGCTAATAAACCAGCACTTTCTGGTATTAGAAAAGTCTTTGAATACTTTTTCCCTTCTGTCTCAACTAAGATTTTTCTGAAATTTTTTATATCTACCATCTTTCCCGTTGTTTTTGCAAATATTTCTGGCTCTCTTGCTAAAATATCTCCCTTCTTTACATCCTTACCTTTTTTAACAAATATCTGAGCTTCTTTTTCAATATAGATTTTCTGTACTCTTCTATTACTATAATTCAGTTCATCAACTTCAGGTATTATTATTTTTCCAAAATACTTTTCATACCCTAAATTCTTCATCCTCTCTTCGAGAGTTTCTTTGACTTTATTTTCCATTCCAGAATAAACTTGCAGGACATACCATTCTTTTCGCATCTTATATTATTCTCACCACGTCTCATTTAACAAATTTTATGTATCTCAAATCAAAAAATTATCTAGAAGGTACTCCACTTCCTCTTAAGAAAACAGGATAAACCAACCAAGAGAACAGTTGCAAAAGTCCAAAATCTATAGCAAAGAGATATACAGTAAAAATTGCTATAACAATCAACACAACCAATGTAGAATTCAACAACTCTTTTCTCGTAGGCCAATTGATTTTCTTTGCCTCTTGCCAAACGGAAGTTAAAAAAATCCAAAATTTAGACATTTCTAAACACTCCCATTATAAAAAGTATATACACTTAAATTTTTGCTTCCACATGAAGAGTATGTTTCCTACAATAAGGACAGTATTTTTTTAGTTCAATTTTTTCTTTGTAATTCCTATTTTTCTTTTTATAGTAATTTCTATTATTACATTCTGTACATTTCAAAGAAAACTTTATAATTTGAGTCTTAGCTGCCAATGTAATCACCTCTCTCTAAAATAAATTAAAATATAAAATGGTGGTGAGGGAAGGATTCGAACCTTCGAAGGCAGTCTGCCAGCGGATTTACAGTCCGCCCCCTTTGGCCACTCGGGCACCTCACCTTAAAATCAAAAAAAAGAAGCTGTGGAGCCGATGAAGGGACTTGAACCCCCAACCTGCTGATTACAAGTCAGCCGCTCTGCCAGTTGAGCTACATCGGCAACCAGTTATTTACCAACTGAAGTTGATTATATCAAACCAAAAAAACGTTGTCAATGGATTTTAAGTTAAAAATATATTAAATTGTACTTTAACATGATAGCCTCCCGTAATCAAAAAATACAATAACAAAGAATTTATCTTTACATATTTTGTTTTTAACAATATTAATGGTAAAATAATAACGAAATGAGAATATAAAAAACGGCATGTAATGATATTTCAATATAAAAAAAGATAGAGCGACGCGAACTTAGTGGTAGTTTCTGTTGCTTAGGTGTACGGTGAAGGAGGAGATTAGACATGTTTGATAATTTCACAGAAAGAGCCGCAAAAGTTTTTATTGAGGCTCAAAATGAAGCAAAACAGATGGGACATCCCTATGTTGGAACAGAACACATTTTATTGGGGCTGTTAAAAGTTGGAGGAGGTCATTTAGATACCGTATTTGAGGAATTTAATTTGTACTATAATTCTATTAAGATGGAAATAATAAATGTTGTTGGTACGAATTCCACACAGGGAATAATAGGTTCTCCACAACCAACTCCCAGAGCAAAAAGAATATTAGAGTTGGCATATGATGAATCTGAGCTTATGGGTTTCAATAAGATAGATGCCGAACATCTTCTTTTAGGTATCTGTAGAGAAGCAGAGGGGATAGCTTCTCATATATTGAAACGTTCCGGAATAAATCTAACTTTGATGAGAAAAGAATTAACAGATATGATGATAAAAGGCAGATCAACCGGAAAAATGGAGATTGCTAAAACCGAAGAGTTAGAGGAAAGAAAACGTCAAAAACAAAATGCACTTAAACAACTCGAAGAATATGGAACTGATTTAACCGCACAAGCCGAGAATCATAAATTGGATCCTATAATCGGAAGGGAAATAGAAATAAATCGAATAATGGAAATATTGGCAAGACGAAAAAAGAACAATCCTGTTTTGATAGGGGAGGCAGGTGTAGGAAAAAGCGCTATAGTCGAAGGTTTGGCTCAAAGAATTGTTGAAGGCCAAGTGCCAGAAATACTAAAAAATAAAAGTATTTTTTCCTTGGATATTACCTCGATAGTAGCGGGAACAAAATATCGTGGAGAATTTGAGAAACGAATGAAAAAATTGATGCAGATATTACAAAAGACTGAAGATATTATTCTTTTTATCGATGAATTGCATATGATTGTAGAGGCTGGTGCGGCTGAAGGTTCTTCCATGGACGCTGCCAATGTCTTAAAACCGGCTTTAGCAAATGGAGAAATTACGGTAATAGGCTCCACCACAGCGAATGAGTACAGAAAATTCATCGAAAAGGATTCTGCTCTTGAAAGACGATTCCAAAAGATATATGTAACTGAACCAACTATCGAAGAGACTATAAATATATTATCTGGAATCAAATTCAAATACGAGGAACATCACAAAGTCAAATATAACCAAGCTGCAATTCAATCAGCTGTTCAACTCTCGGTAAGGTATATTACAGATAGACACCTGCCAGATAAAGCAATAGATGTTATTGATGAAGCTGGAGCTAAAGCACGTTTAAGAGCTCTAACACTTCCACATAAACTAAAAATTCAGTCTGAAAAGATTGCAGATTTTGAAAGTAAAAGAAATGATTCCAATATTAAAGAAAACATTGAAGAAAAGATAAAAAACATGAAAGAAAAATACGAAGAAGAATACTCGAAATGGAGAACTGAAGCTGAAAATAGAATAATTCAAATAAATGAAGAGAATATAGCAGAAATAATATCCAATTGGACCGGTATTCCTTTAAGACAGCTACGTACAGAAGAGATGGAGAAATTATTGAATTTAGAAGCGGTATTACACGAGCGAGTAGTAGGGCAGAATGAAGCTATAAAATCAGTTGCAAAAGCTATAAGAAGGGCACGAAGTGGATTAAAAGATCCAAGAAGGCCCACAGGCGTATTTATGTTTTTAGGACCAACTGGTGTTGGAAAAACTGAACTAGCAAAAACTTTGGCAGCTTATCTCTTTGGAAACGAAACGCACTTAGTGAGAATTGATATGAGTGAATACATGGAAAAATTCAGCGTCTCAAGACTTGTGGGTGCCCCTCCAGGATATGTCGGTTACGACGAAGGTGGGCAATTGACTGAAATTGTAAGAAGAAGGCCTTATTCAGTAATTTTACTGGACGAAATTGAAAAAGCACATGTAGATGTATTCAATATTCTGTTGCAAATAATGGATGAAGGAAGATTGACAGATTCTCAAGGAAGAACGGTTGACTTTAGAAACACAATAATTATTATGACCTCTAACCTTGGTTCTGAACAGATTAACAAAACTAAAAGAAACTTGGGTTTTGTGGAAGAAGGCACGGTAGAAAGCGAATACAAAGATATCAAACAGGAAGTAATGTCTGCCGTGAAGAAAGCGTTCAAACCTGAATTTATAAACAGATTAGATGATGTTATTGTATTTCACCCGCTTACGAAAAATCAACTTAAAGATATTATATCCATTCAACTAAGCGACCTGAAAAGTAGATTAGAAGAAAGAAATCTTGTATTATCTGTTAAAGAAAGCACTATTGATTTCTTACTGGAAAAAGGATATGATGCTGTTTTTGGAGCAAGACCGTTAAAGAGAGCCATACAAAGGTATATCGAAGATCCTTTGTCTGAAGAGTTATTAAAAGGAAAATATGAAGAGGGAGACAAAATATTAGTAACTCATCAAAAAGGTAAAGAAAATCTTTCTTTCAGAAGAAGTCCGAAAAGCAAAAAAACAATTGAAAAGAAAGTGGTCAATAGTTGAGAAAATCTGAAAGACATTATGTATGTAGTAATTGTGGTTATGAATCGGATAAATGGTTCGCAAAATGTCCTATGTGTAATGAATTAGAGTCCGCGGTAGAATATAATACCGCGGATATTACTATTAATACTGGAAACCTTAAAGTTCCCGATATAGTCTTTCTTGATGAAGAGCTTCCTCCAGCAAAAAAAATCCCAACCAATTTTCTAGAAATTGATAATGTATTAAACGGTGGGCTGGTGGAAGGTGCTGTTTACTTGCTGAGTGGAGATCCTGGTATTGGAAAAAGCACCTTTTTGGCACAAATCGCAAAGTCTATCCAGGCAGCCGAAGGATTCATATTCTACGTTTCAGGTGAAGAGTCCACAGAACAAGTTATTCAAAGATTTAATCGGCTAGAAATAAAAAATAAAAATATAGGATTAATATTTGAAAATAATGTGGACGTTATACTTAATGCTATAGAAAAGTCTAACATGACACCTTCTGTTATTTTTATAGATTCTGTTCAGACCTTAAAAATAGACAGTATTGATTCTTCACCTGGTAGTATTCTCCAGGTTAGGGAAAGTACTAGAAAGATGGTGGAATACGCTAAGAAAAAGAATATTCCTATAGTCCTCGTGGGGCATGTAAACAAAGAAGGAGCTATTGCCGGTCCTAAGGTGTTAGAACATATGGTAGATTGTGTTCTTCAAATGGAATTGGAAGGCGGATCTGGACTAAGACTTTTGAAAGTAACCAAAAATCGTTATGGCCCTACAGACGAAGTTGTTTTATTTGAAATAACCCAAAAAGGTTTAAAACCAATTGATAATATAAATTCTTTTTTCTTGTCTGATTATTCAAATGAGTCAGGAAACACTTTAACCATAGTGAAAGTTGGTCAAAAATTGCTCCCTATAGAAATACAGGCTTTAGTAAGCAACCCGGTATATGGGTCCCCCAGAAGGGTTACTTCAGGTATTCCTTTAGATAGGCTTTTAATGATAATTGCAGTACTTTCCAAGAAATTGAAACTTCCTTTGGAAAGTAAAGATATATTTGTCAGCAGTGCAGGAGGACTAAGGATAAATGACAGTTCAATGGATGTTGCCATTGCTTTATCTTTAATCTCTTCTATATTCGATACTCCACTTTCTTCTTCGACAATAGCCTTTGGAGAAATAGGTTTAGATGGAAGAATAAGAGGTATTCCTCTTTTAGAAAAAAGATTGGAGCTTTCACAGAAAATTGGTTTTAATAATATAGTTATTCCAAAAAATCTTTCCCCTAGAAAAAATTCTATTTTAGTTGCAGAAAGTGTAAAAGATTTGATAAAATTGTTTAAAAAAGGGGGATGAAATTTTGAACGAAAAATTAGAAAGAATTTTTGAATTGTTGGCTCCGGGGAAGCCTATTAGAAAAGGTATAGACAGAATAATGGAAGCAAACTTGGGAGCTTTGTTGTTTTTTTGTTCACAACCTGAAAAGCATCTTAAAGAAGGACTAATACAGTTGGGTTTTAGACTTGATGCAGATTTTTTACCGGAAAAAATTTATGAACTCTCAAAAATGGATGGAGCTATTGTTTTAAATAGTGATGGAACTCAAATTCTTGCAGCGAACACACAACTTAATCCCGATAAAAACATCCCTAGTTCGGAAACCGGCATGAGACACAAAACTGCTGAAAAAGTGTCTATTCAAACGGGAGATTTAACAGTTGCCGTTTCTAAAAGAAGAAATATTGTTTCAGTGTATTATAATAAAATGAAATACGAACTTCTTCCTGAAAATGTTTTATTCGCTCGATTAAATCAAGAAATTACCATTGCTCAAAGATACAGACAAAGCTTTATGAACCTTCTAGACTATCTGAACATCGAAGAGACAAGGGGAAATGTAAGTCTCTCTGACGTTGTTGAGATACTTTCCAAAGGTTTATTAACGATAAAAATTGTACAAAGAGCTGAAAAATATTTATTAGAATTGGGAGAAATCGCTGGAAGTGCAAAATTAGAATACGAAGAAATCTTAAGGACAGTTCCGAAGTATGTTGGCGCTGTTATAATGGATTACAGTTCAGAAAACTTAAAGTATCAACGAGCCGAAGATGCCACAAGCATATTCAAAGAATTAGACTTTAACGACTTAGTAGATCCCTTCAAAATAGCAAGAACTTTAGGTTATATTGATGTTTCATCTGAAGATGATTTGGAAGAAACAGCTTTAACATCACGAGGTTATAGAATCCTTTATTCTACTAAGTTACCAACTTCTGCGGTAAAAAAAGTTGTGGAGAGCTTTAAAAACCTTCAAGAGTTAATGAACGCCACATTTGAAGAATTAACAGATATAAGCGGGATCGGCAAAAGAAGAGCGGAAATAATCTTAGGAACGTTGAATAAAAAGAAAAGAGAAAAGGAGGAATTAGAAGAGGAAACTGCACAAATAATAAGTAAAGAAAAGAAGTAATAATACTTTTTATAGTTTTTCAATTTAATATTGTAAAAAACATTATAATTTTAGAGGTGAAGAAATATAACAACTCTGGCAAGAAACAAAAAAGCTACTCACGATTATGAAATAATAGAAACCTTCGAATCAGGGATTTCTTTATTGGGTACAGAAGTAAAATCCAGCAAAGCAGGAAAAATCAATTTCAAAGATAGTTTCTGTAAAATAGAAAAAGGTGAATTGATTTTATACAACGTTCACATCAGCCCTTATTCAGGGGCATCTATATTTAATCATGATCCAGAAAGACCAAGGAAACTTTTACTTCATAAAAAAGAAATAAGGCGTTTGCAATCTAAAGTTAAACAGGAAGGTTTGACGATAATTCCTCTCGAATTCTATGTTAACAAGAAAGGGCTAATAAAAGTTAAAATCGCTTTGGCTAAAGGGTTAAAAAAATACGATAAGCGTGAAAAGATTGCAGAAAAAGAGTATGAAAGGAGAATTAGAAAACAACAAAAATATGAAAATATCTGAAAAAGTTCCACAAGCAATATCAATTAGGGGTTTAACAAAAAGGTTCGGGAAAACGGTTGCAGTTGATAATGTTGATTTAAAGATTAAAGAAGGAGAGATTTTTGGACTTATAGGTCCCAATGGTGCAGGCAAATCCACCATTATGAAGACTATTTCCACACTTTTAAACCCCTCACTAGGAAAGGTAGAAATACTTGGAAAAGATCTTTCGAAAAATAAGTCAAGCCTTAGAAAGGTGATCTCTTTAGTTTCTGATTATTCTGTATTGGAAAATGATTTAACTCCATATGAAAATCTGAAATTGTTTTCTTTAGCTTCAAATATAGAAGATAGTGATAAAAAAATTAACGAATTTTTACATAGTTTCGGCTTAGAAAAATATAAAAACAAATTAACCAAAAATCTCTCTTCTGGTAACAAACAGAAGTTGAATATTGCAAGGGCATTATTGAAATCCCCAAAGATACTTTTGTTGGATGAACCTACGAATGCCATAGATGTAGAATCCTCAAGGTTTATAAGGCGTTATATACTGAATGAAAACATCAAAAATGGAACTACAATAGTAATAACATCCCATTATCTGTGGGAAGTTGAACAATTAGCTACAAGTGTGGGAATAATTATAGATGGAAAAATTGTTATAAAAGATAATATAGAAAATATTTACAAAAGATTCGATTCGATAATTAACATTTACGAACTAACTTTTGATGAAAAAGACCATGAAAAAATATTAAACTATTTAAAAGATCTCTCTGATGTTTTAGCAATAAAACCCGTATCCAAAGAAAAATTAATCATTGATTCAAAAAATAGTTCATTTACATTGGATAATTTCAACGTCTCGATAAGAAAATTACGTCCAACTTTGGAAGACATATATTCTTATATAATATCCACCCCAAATCAACCATAGAAATCGAATACTTAAGGTGATAAGTTTGCTTTTAAGACTTGAAAATGTATCCCATAATTTTGGTGAATTTTACCTTTTTTACGATGTCGACTTGGTTATAAATCAGAATGATAGGATAGCTTTAATCGGTAAAAACGGTGCTGGAAAAACAACTTTATTGAATATCATTTCAGAAAATATTGAGCCTATCGAAGGACGGGTGCTCAAAAAAAATGATTTAACTATATCTCTTTTAAAGCAATATAGATTAGATTTAAATAAAACAGATCCTACTTTGTATGACTTTTTAAAAGAAAGCGTCTCAAAAATTACACCTGAGCACATAGTCGATAAGAACGTTAGGAGTTTGCTAGTGGGTCTTGGTTTCGAAGAAGACGAATGGAACAGAAATGTTTCTGGTTTAAGTGGTGGTGAATTAACTAGATTATCCCTCGGAAAAACCCTTTCTGAAAAAACCGATTTATTACTTCTTGATGAACCTACCAACCATCTAGATCTCTTTTCTATCGATTGGTTAATCAACTATCTGAAAAATTACAAAGGTGCCATGGTTATCGTATCCCACGACAGGACGTTTTTAAAACAGTTGTGTAACAAATATTGGGAAATAAACAATTCAAAGATTTGGGAATTCAGAGGAACCTATAAAGAGTACATCCAATCACGGAAAATATATATAAATTCAATGAATTCAAGAAAACAGAACCTACAGAAAGAGATCGAAAGACTCGAAAAAATGATAGAGCGTTATAGAAGTTGGGGAACAGAAAAAATGGTTAGACAGGCCGTAATCCGCGAAAGAAAATTAGAAGAGTTAAAAAATGAACTCCAAGAGATTCAAAACATAGAAGAAGAAAAAGGTATAACCATAAAAGTCCCGCAACCCACAAAAACTGGTTACAAGATAGTAGAGGTTAAAGATCTTTCTTTTTCCTACAACGAAGAACAAAAATTACTAGAAAACATCTCTTTTGAACTCTACGAAGATGATAAATTAGCTATATTAGGAAAAAATGGTTGTGGAAAGAGCACTTTACTAAAATTACTGATTGGTGAATTAGAAAATCATAAAGGAAGTGTTGAATGGGGGCACAATATCAAAATCGGATACTTAGATCAAGTTATATCTAATCTCTCTCAAGAATCTGATGTATTGAATGAAACGTGGGAATTGATAAAAGATTGGAAAGACTTCGAAGTAAGAAAGTATCTTGGGAGATTTGGATTCTATTCTAATGAAGTGTTCAAAAAAGTAAGTGAACTCTCTGGTGGAGAACTTACAAGGTTAGCAATCGCTAAAATTTTACTTGAGAAGCCAAACGTATTGATATTAGATGAGCCCACCAACCACTTGGATATTTTAACAATTGAAAGTATGGAGCAAGCACTTAAAGAGTACACAGGAGCCATCATCTTTGTCTCACATGACCAATCTTTTATCGAGAATATAGCCAACAAATTTCTTTTGATAGACAGAGGGAAATCCAAAATCGCCAATAATATTGAACCTCTTTTAGAAGAAATAAAAAACACCTCTTTCAAAATAAAAAAAGAAAAAAAAGTAAACAAAGAATACGTACAAAATAAAAAAGTTAAAAACAGAATAAAAACTTTAAATACTGAAATATCCCGAATCAGGACAGAATCCGAATTACTATTTGAAAAGTTAGATTCACTTGAAGCTAAACTTTTTGAGTATGGGGACGATTATAATAAGGTATTAGAATTAATTGAAGAAAAAAACAAATTAGAAAAGGAACTTACAAAACTACAAAAACTGGAAAGTAAATATGTAGAAGAATTAAACCAACATACTAAAATCTCAAATAATAATTTTGGAGGATAATCATGAAAGGCATATATTCAGATCAAACTAACGTTTATCTTTACCCAGAGGAACCGAGTATAGATGATGATGTAACGATTAAGCTCAGGATCCCAAAATATTTAGGTAAAAGCATTGGAAGTGTTATGTTTACTCCTGAAAAAAATTCAAAAAAGTATCAACACAAACCAATGCAAATATCAAAAGAAACTACTTACTTTTATTTTTTTGAAAGTACTTTCAAAATGCCAGATAGAATGGTTAGATACCATTTCGAAATAGATTTAATAGAAAAAGACAAAAAATTGTTCTATGACGCTATGGGTCTTGTGGAAAATCGTGCAATTCATGACTTTATACTCATTGCAGATTTTAAAACCCCAAAATGGTCCTATGGTTCTGTATATTATCAAATATTTGTTGACCGATTCAAAAATGGAGATGAAACAAACGATCCAGTATCTCACGAATACCATTACGATGGTCAAGAAGTTTTAAAAAAAGATTGGAACTCACTGCCCGATCCTAAAAATGGTCATAGAGAGTTTTATGGTGGAGATTTACAAGGTGTTTTAGAAAAGATTGATTATTTAAAAGAGTTAGGAGTGGAAACGGTTTACCTAAACCCTATCTTTGTTTCCCCAAGTCCACACAAATATGATACTCAAGATTACGAACACGTTGATCCCCATTTTGGTGTTATAGAAGAAGATTCAGAAGATCTAAACGAAAAGTACAAAGTTAGAACTACCTCTATCAAGAACCTTGAAAAAAGCGATGAAATTCTAAAAAGTCTTATTCAAAAAGCCCATGAAAAAAATATAAAAGTCATTTTAGATGGGGTTTTCAACCATTGCGGGTCTTTTCATAAATGGCTAGACGAAATGGACCTGTATGGTGAAGGAAGTCTACATAAAGAAGATTCTCCCTACAAAAGTTATTTTTACTGGAAAAACTCTCAAAAAGGTTATGAAGGATGGTGGGGTTTTCACACTCTTCCAAAATTGAATTATGGAAATATAAGTTTATGGAAATACATTGCAGATATCGGTAAAAAATGGGTAAGTGAACCTTTCAATGCAGACGGGTGGAGACTCGATGTTGCAGATGATTTGGGTAAATCTTTTGAAATGAACACAGCTTTTTGGAGATTCTTCTACAAGGTCGTAAAAAAATCAAACCCTGAATCGATAATATTTGCTGAAATTTATAAATCACCTCTCGCTTGGTTAGAAAGAAAATGCTGGGATTCTATAATGAATTATATAACCTGTATGGATCCTGTTAGTTATTTTCTTACGGGTATGGAAAAACACAACGAACATCATAAACCTGAGCTCTTAAAAAATTCTGAATATTTCGTTAACTCTGTGAGATGGGCTTTATCTCAATTACCCATGAATAGTAAATTTATAGCTTTAAACCAACTAAGCAACCATGATCATTCTAGATGGATGACAAGAACCACACAAAAAGTTGGGAGATTGGGACCAAAAACTCATGAAGAGGCTTCCATTGGAAAAGATTTAGATGTTTTCAAAATAGGATTAGTCACAATGTTTACTCTTCCTGGATCCCCAGGATTATTCTACGGTGATGAAATAGGAATGGAAGGTTGGACAGATCCAGATAATAGAAGACCTTACCCTTGGGGAAAAGAAAGTGAAGAAAATAAAATGTTATTTAATTTCACCAAAGAATTAATCAAAATATACAAAGATCATCCAGCTTTAAGAAAAGGTTCTTTTGATTTTCTTGATTGGGACGGTGGATACGTATCTTACGCCTCGTGGAATGAAAGTGAAAATATAGTCACCGTTATAAATAGAGAAGAAAAAGAGATCGATATTGAACTACCATTATGGTTACTCGATAAAAAAGAAGGCAAAATAGCTCTTTTATTCGCTACAAAAGATTTCATTTTAGACGATAATTCTTATAATGATGGCAAAAAACCTCTGAAAATCCCAGAAAAAATAGCCCTTGTATTTAAAATTAATTGATTCGCTTTAGTTATATATACGGCTTTTTTTCTAATGTTCTGTGATGTCGCCTTTCAAAATATTAATGCCATGAGGAATAAGAGCTTTAACAGCTTCAAAACATTCTTTAACCGCCTTAGTACTACCTGGAAAATTGATGATTAGAGTAAATTTTCTAATACCACAAACTCCTCTAGAAAGATATGCCATTGGGGCATTTACCCCCGTGGCATATCTGATTTTTTCTGGAATTCCCGGCACCTCTTTTTCAATAACGTTTTTCGTAGCTTCGGGTGTAACGTCTCTTAGAGCAAAACCCGTTCCTCCTGTTGTGAGTATTAAGTCTGCAATATTATTGTCCGCTATTTCTTTTAATTTTTGTTCTATTTCTTCTTTTTCATCTGGTATTATAAGGTAAAGAGTTTTAATCCAACCTTCTTCTTCAACCATCTTCATTAGTAATTCACCACTTTTGTCTTGCCTTAAACCCTTTGATCCTTTATCATTTACAGTTATTATTGCTACTTTAATCATTACTTTTCTCCCTACTCTGGTACAATTGTTAATTCATCACCGGGAACAACGATTCCACCTTCTAAAACTTTGGCGAAGATCCCCTCTGTGAGCATTATATTATCAGGATTGAATTCTCCTGCTTTCCCTATTTCGGTAATTTCGAGTAAGACACTCTCACCTACTCTAAATTTGGTTCCCACAGGATATTTATACAATTCTATCCCTTTTATGGTTATTTTCTGTGCGAAGTTGCAATACCCATCTTTTAAATTTAAATTCCTTTCTTTTACTATCTTTTCAAGGCTTTCTATACCCAACAAACTAACTTGTCTATGACTCCTTCCTGCATGATAATCACCCTCTACACCAAAGTTAGTTATATTGTTTATTTTATCTTGTTCTTTTTTGAGCATCTCTCTTTTTTCACATTTACAAACTTTGACAACTTTACCTTCTCTACTCATCGTTTTCTCTAACATAAGTTCCTCTTCTACCTCCCGTCTTTTTCATTAATTTTATATTTTTAATAACCATATCTTTATCCACGGCCTTACACATATCGTATACCGTTAAAGCTGCTATTGAAACACCAGTAAATGCTTCCATTTCAACCCCAGTTTTACCTGTTGTTCTCACCGTTGCGTAGATACCTAATGTTGTAGCATTTTCAAATTCAAATTTTATATCTATACCCTTTCTCAGCAAAGGGTGACACATTGGGATTAACTCAGCTGTTTTCTTAACACCCATTATTCCAGCCACTCTTGCGGTGTCTAAAAAGGATCCTTTATTTTAATTCTTATGTTAAAAAAAAGTCAATTCGATTTATTTGTAATTAGAAGCGTTTAGGGGCAATTATTTTCAATCAGAAGACAATTCCTTGTAAATGAGTGCTTTTTTGTTATCTTGAAGAACAATGAGTAATAAAAGAATGAAAGTTCTTATTTTCATTGAAGTTTAATTATTTCTATGGAATAATCCTTTAAATCCATTAGTAGTAATTTGTTGCCTAGTGTATCTTTTTTCCCAATTATTACTTTAATTGTCTCGATTACTTGAAGAGATGCCATAATCGATACCACAGGTGAGATAATAGAGATCTTTTCTTTTGTTTTGTCTACCTCTCCAAATATATCCTTTAAAGTCAAAGTTTTACCTGGTATTATGGTTGTTAATTGACCATACCATTGATTAACCCCTGCGTGTATATAAGGAATGTTGGATTCCCAAGCAAGTTTTTCAAGAATATATCTCGTTTCGAAATTATCAAGAGCGTCTAATATAACGTTCACATCTTTTGGTATTTTACTCTTTTTTGAAATTTTTTCTACCTTTGTTTCTATTATCGTTGGTAAGTTAAAAGATTCAAGAGTTTTTTTAGCTTGATCGACTTTGTATTCGCCGATGCTATCCATGCCATATAATACTTGACGGTTTAAATTAGAAAGCTCAACCTTATCATAATCCACCAAATATATTTTTTTTACACCAACCCTTTGTAACTCCAACGCCTGATGGGTTCCAAGACCTCCAGCTCCACAAATAAACAACAGCTTGTTTTAACTTTAGAGCCTCTTCTTCTGTGAACAACATTTTTTGTCTTTCCACGTAATCCATATCCTCCTCCAGAAGGTGGAAAAATTGTTATTTCATCTTTATTTTCTACCAACGTATCGAGTCCTTGTAAATGGCGAATATTTCTTCCATTTAATAATATAATCGTACCGCTTTTAAGTTCTCCATCTTTTAGTAGTTTTCTATTAAAATAATTAGCGAATTCTTGATCCAATAATTTTATTATTTCTTTAACGGATTTCGATCCTGATAATTGGTAATCGACTTCATCCTTTTTCAAGTCAAACTTTATAAGCGAAAAGAATTTTATTTTCAAATCTTTTCACCCCTTTCATTGTTAAATTTACGAAAAATTCAACATCAAAAAATGATATTTTTAGCGGTGAAAATATTTACAACAATTTCTTCATCAACTAGTTGAAGCTTGTCTGTAATATTATATCTCGTTATTCCTTTTGAAGAGTAAGAAATATAGAGATATCCATCATTACAATCCATACTTAAAATTGGAAGATCTGAATTAATCGTTCTATTCAAACCAAAATTTGACACTTCAACAATAGTCAAATGAGAGCCTACAGAATAAAATATATATTTTTCATTCAGCATAATTATATCGGGAGAATAATCAAAACTAAAATAATCGATAATGTTAAAATTAAAGTCTGTTCGAAAGACTCCTTTTTCCGTTAAAAGGATAAATCCATCAGAAGTGGAAAGAATTTGATCAATATAATCTTTGGAATAAAATTTAAAGCTACTTTTTCCAGTCAAAAAGTTAAACTCTGTTATCTTATCTCCCACCGCTATATACGCAAGGTTATCAATAACTTCTATATCTTGAGCCATTCCTATAAACACCTTTGTTCCATCAAAGAAAGAGTATATATTCTCTTGGGCAATAACGAATATACCTTCTTGTGTTTCTTTTATACCTATGATGTTTTCAGGAAAACTTTTGGTGGTTGTATTCTTGGCATCATAAAAATTGACTATATTTCCACTGAGTTCGTAAAAGCCTTTCTTGCTTTTTATCAAACTTCCAGTATATCTTTTCTCCCATAATTTCTCTTTTTGTTTATCTAGATAAACTATCTTTCCTCCCTCATCAATTAACACCCCTGACTCTAATACAACAAAATCATCAATAGAGCCAACTGTATTAATATACTTAAGTAATTTTTTAGTATTTAGGTCATAAATATACAGACCATCTTCGTTATTTGTTAAGTATATATACCCATCATTTACCAAAATATTTGGTCTAAAAAATTGCCCGGTGATAATTTCTTGAGTTTCTAATGATTTCAAATTTCTTTTATATATACCATTATTAGTAGAAAAGTACAGGGAATCATCCAGTAATTGTATAGAATAAGCTTCGTAGTTCCATATATACAATGGTTTCAAATCATATTTTGGAGTATTGATCAAATCTTTCATTTTAAATATATGTATACCCAATAAATCATCATTCAACATAAAAAAATCATTATTAAAACTAATCATTCTAGGTGATATCAACTGATCATAAAAGTTAAGCTCTTCAAGAGTTTGATTTTCGTTGATTTGATAGACCTTCATTCCTAAACCTGGACCAATTATAAATAAATACTTTTCAAACATTTCAACTTGGGTTACCATACCTGGTAAACGAATATGCTCTTTTAATCTTATATATACTTTATCTTTCAGATCAAAGCTTATCAAGCCATTTTCACCATCAGCAACAAATAATAATTCTCCATTCGTCGTAACAGATAAAGAATCCCCAAAAGTGGAGTAAGAATTTAATAAGGCAACTCTTTGCGGATCCGAAAAATCATAAATTTTCAATCCCTCTCTATCAACAAGATAAAGATAATCTCCATAAATTTGAGCATCGTTAACATAACTACCAGTCGTGACTGTAGCAATTATTTCTTTCTTTCCACCATCAAAAACATAAAATCCTTCATAACCTGCTACTATTACTCCATGTTTTGCATCTACTACTGAGGTAAGAATTTGCTCTTGAGCAAATGAATTAGTGACATCTTTCCCTTGAGTAGTAGTTCCCTGAACCGCTCTTTCTTTTGCAATCCTGATGTAAAATATTACAATTGAAAGCATTATCAAAATCAAAACAATTAAGATAGCTAAAACAGTATAATTCTTACTGATTTTGTGCACGGGTTACACCCCAATGTAATAAAATTTTGAATAATTATAATTATAATTATAATTAAAATTATAACATATTTCTTTTTTTACACTTCTATTTAGCATAGAAACAACTTTTATTCTAAATACTTTTATGATATAATCTTTTAAAACTTACTGAATTAAAATTAAACATTTTTAGAAATAAAATTTTAATTTTAAAAAGGGGGAGTAAAAATGCCATCTGAGTTAAAAATAGTCACATTCAACATTGGTAAAGAAAGGTTTGGTCTCGATATTATGAATGTGGATGCCGTAATTGAGTATCAAGAGACCACTAAATTACCAAATGCCTCTGACTATTTTGAAGGTGTAATAAATTATCGAAATGAAGAAGTTTTACCTATCATCAATCTGAGAAGAAAATTTAAATTGCCCGACTTTGAAGACAAATCTTTTGCCAAAGTAATAGTTTTGAAAATCGATCAAAGACGTGTTGGAATAATGGTTGACGATGTGAAAAACGTTAGAAGTATCGACCCAAATTTAATAAACGAAAAACCTAATATAGGTGGAATGCGTGGAGCTGATTTTATAAGCGGCATAGCACGTTTAGAAGATGGTATGTTAGTAATATTAGATATAGATAAACTGTTAACTGAAGAAGAAAAGATTGCTATAGACGAAGTTATAAGCAATTAGAGTTGTTTCTATAAAGCAAACAAAAAGTGGCGATATATTTATTTTATATTACGCCACTTTTTTATGAAAAATTCATTCTTCATCCGCAGAGGTTGGAATGACACAAATAAATTCTAGCTCTTCATCCCCTGCGTTCTTTAATTGGTGCTCTATACCTCCGGGAACGAAAATAAAACTTCCAGCTTCTACTATATTATATTTTTCTCCATCATAAACCTCTGCCTTACCTTTAACTATAAATATCTCATGTTCCCATCTATGAGAATGCCGTGGAGAATACCCACCTGGTTTAACGGTAAATAACCTCATAACAAAATTAGGAGCTCCATAGTTACTTTTCCCTATTAATATTCTTTTTTCAACATCTTTAGTCATTTCATTATTTATTATTAAAGGTTTAACTTCCTTTGCTTTACCTATTATTGCTCTTTTTTGGTCCATATTCAATTTTCTCCTCCCTAATGCCTAAGTATTTTGTTTTTTATCTTTTTTTACTAGTTTTGGGATAGTGGTTTTTATTTTTCCCAACCTGTTAACATCGCTTTCCAATGCGGCTTTATTCTGCTTTACGATTTCTTCATACATTTCTTCACGATAAATTTTTATATCTTTAGGTGCCTCAAAACCGATTTTTATACTTCCATTATTTTGTTCAAGCATAATAAGCTTTATTTTTCTATTTCCTGCTTGTATTACGATGGATTGGCCTATTTTTCTAGATAATATTAACAAATCTATTCACCATCTTTTTGAGCAGATAGTATAACCTTACTTCTTTCCAATTCTTCCTTCAAAAGATGTCTAATTTTGTATTCTTCGCTTTCGATTAAATATTGTACACCTTTATGATTTTTTTGCGAAATAATAATTGGGGCAGCTAAATTTATAGTTATTTCATCTTCTTTTTCTGGTATAGTTAATATACTTAAGATTATAGCTTCTTCTGTCTTATCTAATTCCAAGTATTCTGTTAAATCTTGGGGAAGGGTAAACTGATAATCGTTTCTTATAAGCTGAGGAAAAGTAACTGGAAAAGCTACATTTTTTTCTTCTAGTGAAGCTAACCACATGATGGGATATGTATCTTCAGGTTCTAGTAAAACAAACTGTTTAAGATCTTCAAAGCCAGGAATCCCATACTCAAAAATTATCGTTCTCTCAGTATCTATTTTAACACTTCCTAACTTCGTTTCATACTCTTTTATCATTTTTTTGGAAAACCTCCTTATAGAAAATCTGCCAAAGTTGGAGGAATAATATTACCAGCTGCTTTTAAAGCAGCTTGTAAGACATTTTGCTGAGTTGCCAATTCCATTATAACTTGTGCGATATCAGCGTCAGCTTCATTGGATAAAAATTCTGTTGAAAAAGTATTAAAGACCTCCATTCTATTTGAAGTCATTTCTAAAACTCGTTGAGTAGCACCAACTTCAGCTAAATTCTTTAACGATTTACCTTGTATTTCTTCGATATTTCCTAACTCATTTTGAATTGAAGTATTATCTCCCGATTTTATGGCATCTGACAATCTTTTGACTATACCAAAAACAGAGGCACCACTATCAGTTACAAAAACATCATAAACTGTTTTACCGTATTCTATATCTTGTCCTCCAATGGATATCTTTTGCCTAATATTTGCTTGTGGAGGTAATATTATTTTAAAATTACCTTCGCCATCTATTTCCACGACTTTTTGATTGTTTTTGGCTCCTCCAAACACATAGTTTCCAGAAATTTCTGTATTTGCTATAGAAACTAGTTGTTCATTTATCTTGTTGAGTTCTTCTGTTATAGCGACTCTATCATCGTCACTTAATGTATCGTTTGCCCCTCTAACAGCAAGCTCTTTAATTCTAAGATATATTGAGCTCACTTCCTGTAATGCTGTATCATACATATTCACATAATTTTGGGCTGTTTCCACATTAGTTTTGTAACGTTCAACTTTTCTCAAACGACTATCTAAATTTGAAATTCTTGTAGCAACAGATGCATTATCTGATGGGTATCGAACTTTCTTTCCAGAAGTTAATTGAGAATTTAAATCACTATATTTCCTTAAAACATTTTGGATATCGATAAGTGTTCTACTACTTAAAAGATTCTCAGTGATTCTCATGTTTTTCCCTCCTCACCGATCAAACAAGTACTGTATGGCATATTATCGTACACCTAAGTTGTTAATAACCGTCTCCATCATTTGATTTACCGCTGTAATAACTCTGGCAGAAGCATTAAAAGCCTGCTGATACTTGACAAGGTTAGTCATCTCTTCATCGATAGAAACCCCCATCACTCTTTCTTTTTCAAGACTGATTTCACTATTCAACATTTCACTGTTTAGCCTCATTTTATCAGCGGTTTCACCCTTAACTCCTATATCGGTAACAATATTTCCCAAAAAGTTTGAAAAACCAACCCTTCCATTATCTAATAAAGAATCACTATACAATTTTGATATCTCATCCCATACACTAACGTTTCCCGCCCCGGTTGGAGAATAATTAGTATCATAATAATAACCCAAGTCGGTTGCAAGTAAAGATGGATTCTCTTTTAAATTAGACGATACAGAAATTTGATTGACTATCCCTAACCCTTGATCTATTCTCAAAAGATCCGCCTTAGAAAACTTTTCATCTATTTGTTCTGGACTTGTATCTTGAGATATCAGAGTAACTATATTATTAGAACCATCTTCAATAAATCCTAATGCATTGAACAATTTCTCAGGCCCCTTTATAGTAACGTTCTTTAAGTCAAAATTGATTAAATTTCCAGCTCTCAAAACAAATGAACCATGTGGAGTAACAGAAGCGGTAACCCCGGTGTTTGTTGCGTTGATTTTGTCAGCCAAATCATAAATAGTGTCTTTAAGAGGGTTGATCTCTATTTTTCTTCCATTTATACTCATTTCTATTATTTTATTTGAACCTAATAAATTATTCAAAGTAGGTTGGGATGTATCTAAGGCATCCAGTGTAACTTTTTGTGCTTCCATTTGTGAAAGAGAACCGTCTACGTCATTTAAAACGATGGTATCCAAGTCTGCATTTGGAATTTCCGTGGTGGGAAGTATGTATATAAATCCATCAATTTCTTCTGCTTTCAAGTAACCTCCAGAATCACTGTTTATATTTAATACTAATTCAGTAGCATCGGAAAACTCTATAGTATAAGTCTCACCGGACATTTCAAATTCAAGTTTACCAGGTATAACTTTTGCAGAATCTATTTTGTATGCCTCAATTTCTTTTGTTGAAAAACCATATTCCCTGAGAAAATTTCCTTTTATATCAACTAGTAATTTATCTTGAAAACCAGAAGGATCATCAAAATAAATAGCTTTATTTGTTGAATCATATTTTATTAAGGTATTATCGGCATATTTAGAAGGAGAAGTTGCATAATAATCTACTGAGTAAATATCGAAATTATTTAAATCAATCGAAGGATCAGTATAATAAATTCTATGACTCGTGACGTATTGATTTGTGTCTGGATGAAATACGTCTGAATTTCCTGCTATCCTGAAAAGTCTTGAATCTTCAAAACCTCTTTGGGTACTTATATCACTGAAAAAGTTGGCTCCTGTTATAGTTCCTGTTGAATCCCACCCCTCCTTATAAATAAGATTAGTTGTATCAACTAAATACAAACCAAACTCATCGAGTTGTCGTTGATAAGAAGGGATGATTTCATCTCTCAATTCAAAAAGGGCTGACATTTTCCCATCGTTAAAAGTCAGTGGATTATTACCTACATAGGCGTAATATTCATCTTTTGTTCCTTCAATGGTTAAAGATTTTATCTCTTGATAACTACTTCCATTTAAAACTACTTTATCCCCCATACTCAAAGAAATTTGACCATTTGAATGACTTGTTATTCTTATATTGGAAAGTTCTGAGAGTTTATCCAACAATCTATCCCTTTCATCAAGCAAATCATTAGGAGAACCACTTATTGAGCTCGATGTTAATATCTTTTGATTTAAATCGGCAATCCTTTTCAAATAACCGTTTATTTCGCCTATTCTGATTTTTATTTCACTGTTTATATCACTTTTTAATTCTTCTAACCTATAGTTAATATCCTTCATAGTGTTTACTAACTCTTCTGCTCGAGATACAACCTGAGTTTTAGCAGCTTCGTTTGATGGATCAGTTTTCAACTCCTCGATTGATGCCCAGAAAGAATCATACATATTTCTCAAACCTGTTTCACCGGGCTCGCCAAATAATTGCTCAATATAATGCACATTAGAATATATATTTTCCCAATAATTCAAACGAGAAGAAGTTTCCCGAAATTGCAAATCTAAAAATTCGTCCCTCACTCGTTGAATATCGCTTACCGTAGAACCAGTTCCAAAAGATAAAGCTGCCCCTCCACTTCCGATCGTTGTTAAATTAATAGGGTTGGTAGTCACAATAACAGGACTCTGCCTGGAAAAGCCCTGAGTATTAGAATTAGAAATATTATGGGCAACAACGCTCATTGCGATTTTATTTGTATAAACCCCTAGCAAACCAGTGTTCAATAGGCCATTCAAAGTCATTGCGCACACGCTAACCCCTCCAACTTCTTGAAGTCAAATCTTTGTTCATTCTACTACCCTTTTGAGAGTAAGTTTTGCTGTTTGTAATCGATTCAGGATTCAAAATTTGATAAATAAAATTGTTCAGATTAGATTGAAATGAAATAATGTTGCTTAAAAGATCGATTTCACCTACTAATTCCTTTAAATTTTTAACAAGCTCTGAAAAAAGAAGGGCGATTTCATAGTCCCTCTTTGAAAAATAATTAATAATCGATTCTAATTTGTTCTCTATATTTTCTTCTAAACATAGGGTAGATATTAACTGTGCTCTTAAGTTCTCTACTTTTTTAAAGTTACTCGATAATTTTTCAATCGTCAAAAGGGTTGAATTAATCTCTTCGACCGATACTTTTTTTACTAAGCCTTCTCTTAGGTTATAAAAAGAGTTTTTTAACTCTATTAAACTGGCGTTCTCTTCATTTAATACATTTTTTATCGCTTCTAAATTATTAATGACGGTCACCCACTTTACTCAAACATTTTATTTACAATTTGGTCTACATTGATATTGTAAGAGCCGTTTTCAATAGATTCCTTCAGTTTCGATACAAGCTCTCGCCGAATTTCTGGTATCTTATTTGATAGTTCTATATACTTCTTTGATTCTCCTGTAATCTTATTAGCACTTTCTAGGCTTTTTGATTTTATCTGCCTCTTGAAAAAATCCTTATCAAGCTTTTTTTGATTTATTTTATCTAAATTCTTACCGCCAGCAGGATTGATATTGTTGATATCCATAATTTAGTCCCTCCTTTCAACAATTTGAACTCCATATTTATTATCGTCCACAATTATTATAACATTAGAATTTTGAAGCAAAATTATTATTTTCCAAAAACTTTTATACCTTGATAGCAATAATAAAGAAATATATACTTAAAAATTGCATTTAATTTTTTACTTGACTTTTCTACTTTTTCGATATATAATTTTTTTAGACAAACCTAAAAAATAGATATTTCAAAAATAAAAAATTATCAAATAGGAGGTAGGTAAATATGGAAGGAAGAATTCCTTTAATTGGAGAAAAGTTTCCTGAGATGAAAGTATTAACAACGGACGGTGTAAAAGAACTACCGAAAGATTACAAAGGAAAATGGTTGGTACTCTTCAGCCATCCAGGGGATTTTACACCCGTATGTACAACAGAATTTGTTGAATTTGCAAAAAAGCATGAAGATTTCAAAAAGATAAACACTGAACTTTTAGGGCTTTCAGTTGATGCTGTTTATTCACACATCAAATGGATGGAATGGATCAAAGATAACCTTGGTGTGGAAATTACTTTCCCAATAATAGCTGATACAATGGGAAGGGTAGCCTCAAGATTGGGAATGGTAGACCCAGAAAAAGGTTCTGCAACTGTTAGAGCGGTTTTCATTTTAGATCCTGAAGGAACTATTAGACTAATCATGTACTATCCTTCAGAAGTAGGAAGATACATCAATGAAATATACAGAGCTGTAAGGGCTCTACAATTGTCAGACAAAAACAAGGTAGTAACCCCAGCCAATTGGCCTGACAACTCAATACTTGGAAGTAAGGTAATAATTCCACCAGCATCAACTTATGCTGAAGCAATGAAGAGAAAAACATCAGCCGAAGAAGGATACGATTGGTGGCTAAAGATTAAGGAAGTTAAAGAATAACATTAACCCCAGCAAGTAGGAAGTTGAGAAGTTATTATCTGCTTCCTACTTTTTTATGATACAATTATGAATATAAATCGAATAAAATTAGACACTTTCCAGGGGAGGCATATTGAAGATTGCGTAAAGATAGGATAGAAAAACTTCTCAATAAGATGGTAAAAAATAATTTTCATCAAGCAATAATATCCTCACCACCTTCTCTTTACTATTTTTTACAAGAGTGGTTTGAACCCGGAGAAAGGTTGTTGGCATTATATGTAAATACTTCTGGCGAGGTTAAGTTGCTAGTCAATGAATTGTTCACGGTAAATACCGTTGATGAAGTAAATTTGATTAAATATTCTGATTCTGAAGATCCTATTAAGATGTTATCTTCTCTCATTGAAAAAGATAAACCATTAGGTATAGATGAAAGATGGGATGCTGGCTTTCTTTTGGATTTAATGGAAAATACTAAAGATTTATCCTTAAAACATCTTTCCCCAATAATCAGTGAATTAAGGATGGTAAAAGAAGCTGAAGAAATATCGTTAATGAGGTCCTCCTCTTTATTAAATGACACTGCTATGGAAAAGGTTATAGATCTTGTATCGGAGATGCTTCCAGAAAAATACTTAGCCAAAGCCATCAAAAATATCTTCGAAAAAGAAGGGGCCGATGGTGTTTCTTTTGAGCCTATAGTTGGATACGGCCAGAATACTTCTAATCCTCATCATATGCCCACTAATGCAAAGTTAAAAGATGGGGATGTTGTATTGATAGATATGGGTTGCATAAAAAATCATTATTGTTCAGATATGACAAGGACCGTCTTTTTTGGCAAACCTATTGAACCCATCAAAAACATCTATCAAATAGTATTAGAAGCCAATTTGAAAGCTACTGAAAAAATAAAGCCTGGTCTTAAGGCTTCTGAGATTGATTCCACTACGCGTAGTTATATAGAAAGCAAAGGATATGGCAAGTACTTCACCCATCGAACTGGACATGGTGTAGGGATAGAGGTTCATGAAAAACCTTACATATCTTCAAATAGCGAAGAAATTCTAATACCTGGTATGATCTTTTCAATAGAACCAGGAGTTTATTTACCAGGTGTTGGCGGGGTAAGGATAGAAGACCTGGTTTTGGTGACTGATGATGGTTGTGAAGTATTAAACAAGTATCCAAAAGATTTTTTGGTAATTTAATTACTTCCTATGCTTTGGATCAATTCTTCATAACTTATAGAGTAGGAGTCTTCTTACATCTATTTAAATAAAACCCTCCTCTTTATGCCGCACTCCCCCAGAAGATTATGGAAGAACTTCGTTAATCTCATTTTAATTTTCTTTCACACTAATTAACCCTAAAAGTATGGTATAATAAAAGTATAGATACTTTAATCATTTTGTGATGGGAGGTGGATGAATGTATAAAGATATGACTTTTGAGGAAATTTTAAATAAAATTTCATCCACAGATCCAGCTTCTGCTGGAGAAACTGTAACAGCTTTAGTAGGCGCTTTAGCGTCTGCACTGGGTTACATGGTGGCAAATTATACAATCTCCAATGGAAATGACAAAGATTATGAAAATACTCTAGAAGTAGCCTTAGAAAATCTTATAGATATCAAAGAAAAATTAATGGAATACGCCGAGGAAGCTTCTAAATATGCAGAAAGAATCAAGAATGTCAAGGAAGGAAAAGATAAGGACAATTTTTTAACAGCTGCCGCTTTTTTTTCTTTCAACGTAGCTAAATCTTGTTATAACATCCTAAAAAATTGCTTTACCCTTTACAAATATGGTAGCCCCGTCTTAAAACCCGAATCAAAAATTACTTGTTATTTAGCTTGGGCCGCTTTGAATTCGGCTATTATTTCTGTTGAAGCTAATTTAGAAAAAATAAAAGAGGCAGAAGTAAGAAAAAACCTTTTAAATGATATAATAGAGTTTAAAAATGAAGCAGATTCCTTGCTAAAAGAGTTGAAGGAGGAAATAAAAGGTTAATGGATGATTCGCCTATAAAATTCGAATTAATTCATACTGACAAATACACCGGGGCTAGGCGAGGACGTATTATCACAAAACACGGCACCATTGAAACACCGGTTTTTATGCCAGTTGGTACGAATGCAACGGTAAAAACTCTTACAAACTCATTATTAAATGATATCAATAGTGAGATAATATTAGCCAATGCTTTTCATCTTTACTTAAGACCCGGGTTAGAAATTCTTGAGCATTTTAAAGGTCTTCATAACTTCATGAACTGGGAAAAACCAATTTTGACAGATAGCGGAGGGTTTCAGGTATTTTCCTTACCAAATACTAAATTAACTGATGAAAAAGTAATTTTCAAATCTCCGCTGGATGGTTCTCAAATAGAGTTAACACCAGAAAAATCTCTGGATATACAAAAAGTAATTGGGTCGGACATTGCAATGGTTCTAGATGTATGTATAAACTCCTTATCTGGTTACGATGCTGTAAAAGATAGCGTGCAAAAAACTTTTAATTGGGCTTTAAGATCCAAACGATATCATAATAATAATCATAATAATGGGCAGGCATTATTCGGTATAGTTCAGGGAGGACTCTTTGAAGATTTAAGAGAACTCAGTTTATCCCAGATAACCTCTTTGGATTTTGACGGTTATGCATTGGGTGGATTAGCCGTAGGAGAAAAATACCAAGATTCTGAAAAGATTTTAAAAGCTTTTGGCAATAAATTGCCCGAAAACAAACCAAGGTACATAATGGGAATAGGTTCTCCCACGATGATGTTTCTATCTGTGGAAAACGGTATGGATATGTTCGATTGCGTCTTACCAACAAGAATGGGAAGGCACGGAACGGCACTAACATGGAAAGGAAAACTCAACTTAAAATCCTCACAGGTTAAATTTGACCAAAAACCCATTGATGAAGAATGCGATTGTTATACTTGTAAAAATCACTCTCGTGGTTATATACACCATCTTTTCAAAAAAGATGAGGTGCTCGGGAAAGTCCTTTTAAGCATTCATAATTTGCGATTCAACATATCGCTGGTAGAGAAAATGAGAGAAGCTATAGAAAATGACAATTTTAAATTTCTTAAAGACGAATTCTTTAAAAGTTCTACATATTCTTTAACTAATTAAAAATTAAAACACCAAAAAGGAGGGATCCCACGTGAAATCGTTTATAAAGTACTACAATGAAATCAAGCCATCTTACCAGAACAAATTAGACCTCACTAAAAAATTTCAAGAGATCCCCGATCTCTTTTCAGAAAGTGTAAGTAAGTTACTAGAAAACATTTACGGAGAAGATAAAGTAGATAGAAAACTTATAGAAAGTTATATAGGATTTGTTCCAGATAAAGAGCCTTATTTTAAATTAAAAAAAGAACTGATAAATTTTTTAGGTGAAGATTGGACTGATAGTGATCTTCCAAGTATTTTAGAAAAAATGGCTAAAGCTGCCTATGCCAGATATAAACATATAATTGAAGATCATGATAGAACTGAAACATTTAGAATGGAATGAAAAATAGAGTTAACCAAAACTTGTCAAACCTGGGGCAGCCTCCCCAGGTTTATATGTTATAAATAAAAAGAGAAAGGTAGTCAAATGGTTGATAAAAAATATAAAGATATAAAAAAAATAAAAAATGTGTTTTGGAAAGTTTTGTTCTTTTTATATATAGTTTTTATTATATACCTTTCTATTTCTAAACCTATAATAAATTATATTAATTTCAAAGGGGAAGACAAAATAGTTCATTTTATCTCATACTTTTTGGGAGCCGATTTGTTCTTTATGGCATTCTTCAAAAAAAGTAAAAGAACTTATTTCATACTTTTTTTGATTTTTTTCCTTTTAGTTCCCGTATTAACTGAATATGCTCAAAAATTCAGTATTTATCATACATATAGCAATTTAGATATGGTTGCAAGTTATTTAGGAGCAGTTTGTGGTTTTATTTTTTTTGGTTTCAAATATAAAGCTTTCAATTAATTTGTTTAGATGTAGAGAAAAATGAAGAGGTGCGTTTCTTTTGAAAGAAGTAAAATATGCTATAGTTTACCTGAATATTGACCCCAATTATGCAAAGTTGAATAATCTTCCTGTAAAATTACCTATTTTAGCGGAAGATTTTCAAAAAGTAAGAAAAACCAATAAAATACCTTTGGATGTAATTATTAGAGGTTTAGAAGCTCAAATTGATATAGATAAAAACAACCAATATTACTTATCTTACTTGGTTTATTATTATTATGAAGCTTTTAAAAAATCCCTCAACGATACAGATTTTGAAAAAGCGAAGGAATTTTTAGATAAGGCAGGTAAAATTTATCCTGATTATAGATTGCATTTTTATACTGGATTATACTACAAAAAATTAGGAAATCTTGAACTCGCAGAATTACATTTAAAACAATCAATAAAAGAAAAGCCAAATTTTGCATATGGTTATTATGAACTTGGTAACCTCATGTATGAAAGAAACATCTATGATGAGGCGATAGAATATTACTCTAAATCTGTCGAACTTGAAAAGGACTTTACGTTAGGGTTTCTGAAAATGGCGGATGTATACATGGAAAATGGCAGATTCGAAGAAGCTATACCACTTCTACAAAAATGCATAGAGATCGATAAAAAATTTGTTCCCGCCTATGAAAGATTGGGTGTTGCTTTGAATATACATCAACGCTATAAAGATGCACACAAAGTCCACCAAAAAGCCTTAGAAATAGATAGCGATAGATATGAAATTTATTATAACGATGCTCATTCATTGGCTAGATTAGGAAACCACAATGAGGCAATAAAAGCCTTAGAAAAAGCCGCTTCCTTGAATGAAACAGATTATATACTTCACGAATTAGCTTTGGAATATAAAAACATGGGAAGATACTTACAAGCAATTGAAACAGAGGAAAAAGCTTTAAAATCAGCTTCAGAAGAAAATAAAGACCTTATTGTTTTAACTTTATTAAAACTCTATGTAATAATAGAAAATGAAGAACAAGTGGAAAAATATTTTGAAATTTTAAATTTGAATCCTGACTTTCACGCAGTTGCTGTTAATTTCAAAGTATTGTTCGAATTATCTCAAGGTAGAGTTGAAAGAGTGAAAGAAATATTGTTAAAAGAACCCATATCAAATTTTACCCTACTATTAGATAAATTAGACAGGTTAGATCTTTACGTTTCCAAACTGGAAGAATTTGCAGACAAAAATATTTCCGATTCAATATTTGAAAGTATAGACGAATTGGGAAATATCGACCCTTTTTCTTTGTCGGAACGTCTAGCAACCAACGGAATAAAGCGCCCTTTCGTTAGCTGGTTGAAAGAGAGCTCGATAGAACCAAAGTTATATCCAGATGGTGTTGAATTACTCACGAACAGTCTACTTCTTTCTGGCTTTAATTATGGCCTATCGGAAAGAGTAGCAACAGCTATATCACAGTTTCTTTGGAAAGATGGAGATGGGTTAGCTTTCGGTAGATTACTTTTAAGATTCTACCAAGATAGAATCTTAGGAGAATCCTTATCTTTAGAACCTTTTATTCAAGAAAATGTAGAAGAAATCAAAGACATGTCTTTTACTTTTGCTCAAATATTTGCTAATTTCGAAGAACATTTGATGGATTTTGACTCGATAGTAGAGTTTAAAATAAATAATTTTAAAGATGCTTTAAAAGTTTTTTTGTCCATGTTTAGAATACAAAGTATGGCTGAAGAAATAACTTCAGTCAAATTCAAAGATCATAACACAAAAATTTTATCTTTATTCATAAATAATATTAACTCGATTTCTAACTCTTTTTTGCAGTAAATTTCCTACCAAAAATAACTTTTTAGAGGTGCTGCCATGAAAAATTATTCGTTAATATTTCTTGTAATTTTATTTTCCGCTATTTCTTTTGCTTTGAATATAAATATTCTCTCTCCACAAGAGGATGCCCAAAACGTAGACATAAGAACTTCTTTTAGATGGCAAACCATAGATGCGGAAGATAAAGAGCTCAGATATAGAATATACATATCTGAAGATCAAGATATAGATGAAAAAGATTTGAAATTGGAAAATATTTTTTCAAACTTTTATACCGGAGACGTCTTAAAGCCTGAAACAACTTATTACTGGAAAGTAGAAGGAGTTGATCAGGATGGAAACGTGTACTTCAGCAAAACGGCTAAATTTACCACAAGAAGTTTGCGTCCTGGAGATGCATATATTATCATATTTGAAGAGTTTGATAAAATTCTTCCTTTAAAGGATAACTTCCTCGGCATATCTAAAAACAAGGTTGAATTAATGAATACCAATAAAGTTATAGTTAAAACGGTTGATTTTGAACAAAATATTGAAAATGGATTTTTGACAAGTGAAACTGTTTTTCTAGTAACCCATAGTGGAACTTATATCTTCAACTATTCTTTAGAAAAAAAGGCACAATTGAACGTCAGGATTAAAGGTTTAGCAGGAGAAAATATATTTTACAGTAATGATGAAATCTTTTCTATAAACAATGATTTTCAAATACAAAAACAAATTGATTTCAACAACATTCAAAAAGCCTTAGTAAAAGAAGGTTATATCTATCTATTAATCGAGAATAATTTTATTAAATTGAATAGTAATTTTGAAACTGTTGAAAGTTTCAATTTTAACGACAAAACTTTCGATTTTGACTATCTTGAAATTCAAAATATGACTTTATTCCCTATATTGACTAATAATAATATTACACTCTTAGACACTAACCTGCAAAAAATATCGCAACTTGACTTTCAAATAGAAACTCAAAGATATCAAAGAAAAATATACACTTATTACGACAAAGTAGTTTTATTATCCGGTTCAAAAAATCTTCACTTTTATGATTCTGAATTAAATTTGATCAATACTTTTACCTATGATGAAAATTTCAATTATTTTGTTCCTGTTAACAAAGATAGATTCATATTAGTAGGAGAAAGTATTAAGTCCTTCGATTTGAAAGGAAGTTTAGTTTGGAATTACTCCACAATCAATAAATTCCAAATAATTGATGAACCCTTAGTATATGACAAAGGTTTATTGGTAGGGGTAAAAGACTTTCTAACTCGATTTTTAATACTTTACGATGATTTCGATTCTGAATATTATTTCACGAGATACATTAAGGAGAAAATGCCTTTAACCCAAACGATCGAAGAAGAAGAAGAAGAAGAGGAGGAGGAGGAGAAGGAAGAAATAGCGACACATCCATCAACAATAACCATCCAAGCCACGCCAATTACATCTGAGGCAACGGAGATAACGCCAGAACCCACTCAAACCATAACACCAGAACCAGTAGAAGAAGCTATTACAGAACCTTCTACTCCTGTAACTATAACCGTTGAACCTACTCCACTAACGTCACAGGCAACGGAGATAACACCAGAACCCACTCAAACCATAATACCAGTGCCAATAGAAGAGGCTATTACAGAACCCTCTACTCCTATAGATATACCCGTTGAACCTACTTCACTAACGTCTGAGGCGACAGAACTAACCAAAATATTCTTTAAAGATTTCGATGAATACATCTATGGAAGTTTGTACGATGGAGAAAACTTTTACCTTTACGGCTATGAAGGCAAAGCAGAAAATTGGGATGCAAAAACATGGAAAATTGACCCATATGGAAATATTTTAAACGAAAAGTCGTTACATGCAAATAATACAGACTTTTTTAGAGATGCCATACTCACTAAAGATTCTACCGATAACACTAAGAATATAATCTACGTTGGCGATACCCTCTCTTACGGCTTAAACGGTAATGTTTACATTGTTTCTATAAGTGAAGATGGTAGCGTTAATTATCAGATAGATTATGGAGATATCGGTAGAGATAGCGGTATAAGTATTAAAAACATAGACGAAGATAGTTACGCAGTAACGGGAAATTTGTTCATTAACAAAAAATTATCAGATATTTTCGTTTCAAAGTATTTAAACGACGGAACGAGAATCTGGACCAACAACTTTGGTGGCAACGACGTAGAAATTGCTTTAGATATTAAAAACTCTCAAGATCAAGGTTTTATGGTCTTTGGTGCCACAAGATCTTTTGGTGTAGGTGGTTTTGATGTATACGTTTTAAAAATTGACTACTATGGAAATATGAAATGGTCAAACGTATACGGGGATTCCAACGACAACATTCCCGTAGGGGTTATCAAAGAGGGTAGAAAACACTATGTATTATTTGAAACTTCATCAACACCTATGAGTTACGGAATTTTAGAGGTAGACGAATTAAATGGATTTGGATATTCTTTTGAATTTTCATTAGAAGGGTCGAACAAATTTTTAGGCTTTACTAAAATAGATGAAAAATACCTAGCATATGGTTATAGTATAGAAAATGGGAAAAAAGTCGGAATAATTTACGAAATAAATTTAGAAGAAGAAAAAGTCGAAAAATTAAACACGTACACACTCGATTCTGATTTTGAAATAATTAGTATATCAAAGCCTGAAAATCAAAACTCTATATATATCTTTGGAAACACAACCATCAATGGTATCAACAATATCGTATTAATTATGGATATATTATAATTTTTCCCGTGTTGTTTATTCAAAGGTGCTGATTAATATGAAAATATTAGAACCGGTTTTTAAGCCTCTCTTAATAAAACCATATCATCAATATAGAGAAAAGTTACTTAATTCTATGATCAATAATAAAAGTAAAAATTACATTATAATAAAAGCTCCTTCGGGATATGGTAAGAGCATTACTTTTAGTATGTATTTTAATACATTGAATGAACAAAAAGTATGGATTAGCTGCCCACAGAATTATTTTGATTTTGACACGTTCCTCAATCATCTAATCTATATATTGTTCAAAACAATAAATCTGAAAATATTTGAAGATGATTCACAAAATACTATTTCTTTTTTTACTGAAGAAGAAAAGGTTGTTGAACTATTAAACGGTTTTTCAAGTTATACGAAAGAAATATTTATATTTGTTGATTCCTTCGAAAATGTTGTTTTTGAAGGGAAAAATGAAAATCTTCTTAAATTGTTATTAAATTTCATACCCCAAAACGTTCATTTTCTTTTTACTACTAACCAAGAATTTCCGATTCATTTAACAAAATTTGCTATGGATAATAATGTTTACACTATTCAAGAAGATGAACTAAAATTTTCTTTTGATGAATTTAAAAATTATATCAGCACAAAAAAAATTAATTTATCAGAAGAAAACTTGTTAGAGTTATACCAATTAACCGATGGAATACCAACCTATATTAATATTTTAACCACATACATAGAGACAACAGACCTAAAAAACTTTGATGAGCTTATAGATTCAGCAAAAAGAATAGATGAATATATAAACTTATTAACTGAAGTCTTATCAGAAGATTTAAGAGAGTATTTGAAAGTTTTCAGTTTAATGACTGAAATAGAACCAAAGATTTGTAAAGCATATTTCAACCTCAAAAACGATAAAAAAGTTCACGAGTCTTTTGAAAAGTTGTACGATTTAAACATGTTAGAAAAAAAGGATCCGCATTATTACTATATGAACGAAATATTCCGTCAAACGATCTCTAAAGGCATTGGAGAAAGAGAAAAAAACGAGATATGCCAGACGCTTTTTAGCATATATGAAAAAGAGCACGATTACTATGGGCAATTTCATTGCTTACTGAATATGAATGATTTAAAAAAAGCCTATAACTTCTTTCTCAATCATTCTGAGTTATTGATAAAAGATTTTTCAATCATAAAAAAATGGTTAGATTCAGTGCCTACCTCTTTTTTCACCAATAACATTGAATTGTACTATTATCGTGGTGTTATAGAAGAGAAATATTCCATGTTTGATGAAGCTCTTGCAGATTATAGAATGGTAAAAGATAACATTCATAAAATTTCCAACAAAAGTATTCTTGAGAATATAGACACACAAATAATAGGAATCTACTGGCATCAAGAAAAATATGAAAAGGTCATCGAAATGGGAAATGAATTGCTGAAAAGTATACCAAATGAAAATTACCAAAGCTTAACTTCCTTGTACAACCTATTGGGAACCAGTTATTCTAACCTTTCAAAATTAGGTGAAGGGAAAATATATTTGAACAAAGCTATGGAATTATGCGAACGGTTTAATTATACAGAAATGAAGCCATGGCTTCTTAACAACCTTGCTTACAATATTTTTCTAATCGAAGGAAATCTAGAAAGTTCGGAAAACTACTTCATTAAATCCTTAAAAAGTTTTGAGGATTTAAAAGATATATATGGGAAAGCACTTTTAAATGGGAATCTTACCGATTTTTATATTGAAACACAAAAATATGACAAAGCTAAAGAGCATCTCGAAGCCTTTGAAAACATATACTTGGAAACTAAAAACATCGCTTACCTTCCTGTCTTAAAAATCTTGCAAGCCAAGCTAGAAGTAGAAAAAAATGAATTACAACCTGCCCAAAAAAGTTTAAAGGAAGCTGAAAATTATTATTCAAGATCAAAATTTCTTCAAGCAAATTATTACTTCGTCCAATCCCAATATCTTTTAAAAAAAGGTGAACTTAAAGAATCTTTTTCAACAGTTGAAAAGGCAATAAAAATTGGCAAAACTATTTTCAACAAATATCAGATATTGAACTTTGAACTACAAGAAGTTCGATTATTGATACATTTAAAACAATTTGAAAAAGCCCTGCCATACATTGAAAAAATTATTCATGTAGCCAAAGAAGGGAAAGCAAAATTAATATTAACTCAAGCGTTACTCTTAAAATTGTTTTTAAGTAAATCATTCAATTTGTCTTCTTATAATGAAGATTTAAAAACATTTAACAAGTTATTATCAGATAACAATTACCAATTTATTCTCCAAAAATATCCCGAAATAACGAGCTTAATTGAAGATCTCATTGAAATTAATTTGGGACTTAAAATACCTTCCTTAGATACTTCATTTAAATTGAGATTCGAAGATGCCCAAGAAATCTCATATCTTGAATCAAAAAAAGCTTTATACCCTAAAATCTATCTCTTTGGTGAATTTAGATTGGTATGTGGTGATAAGGTTTTGACAATGAGAAAGGTTAGAAATCAAAAAGCGTTAGAACTTTTTAAATTTTTAACTTTGAATTATGATCAATGGATTATTCAAGATGTAATAATTGAAAACTTCTGGCCAAATTTACCTTTTGAAAAAAGTCGTCAAAGCTTATACGTAGCACTTCACGACATACGAAAGAGATTTCAAGAGTTTGGTTTGGTTGAGGAATACATACTTCAAAAAAATAAAAATTACAAATTCAATGTAAACAAGGTTTATTACTTGGATTACGAAGACTTTATCCTTCATTTTGAAGAAGGAAATAAATCGTTTAAAAACAAACAATACTTAAAAGCTAAAGAACATTATTTAAAGGCTAAGAAACTCTATTCCTATGGCCTTTTACCTTCTAATATTTACGACGATTGGGCAATCCCTAAGATAGAAGATGCTGAAAAATCTTATCTGTCAATACTAGCTATTTTGTATTCTTTAGAAAAAGAGAAAGACATTGAAATGGCAGAAAATTATTTAGACGAATACTTACGAATTGAGCCTTTCGCCGACGAAATGAACATTGAGTATATCAATCTTCTACTGAAAAAAGGTGAAAGAAAAAAGGCTTTGGATTATTACAAATATATCAACGAGTTGTACAAAAAAGAGTTAGGAACAGCTTTTAATTCAAAAGAAATAAGTTACTTTGTCAAAGAATTTCAAATTTATTAATCCTCTCCAAAAAAGTTGTTTTAGATTTTTTTTAGATCTCTTTACTAAAATCTAATAAACAACTTTTTATAAAAGGAGAGGATTTTAAATGAAGAAATTAAGCGTGTTCTTTATGATCTTAGCGATCGGTTTGCTCTTTGTAAGTTGCGCAAATCTACCTATCGGTGGGGATGGCACCGGAAATGACATAACCAATGATGTAATAATAAACACATTCATCGGTGCTATGGCTAACCGAATA
>NZ_JAHC01000009.1 GCF_002924625.1 Petrotoga sibirica DSM 13575
ATTGTATTGTACCATCTCTATCACCTTTCTTTTCCTCCTGTACAATTTTTTTAGCCAAATTCATTATACAGGATTTGTGTGATAGGGTGGTACGCTTTTCGTTTAGCCGATTCTTATTTTTGGTACACTTTTCGTTTAGAAAGTGCAATCGGCACCGCTCGAGAAAGCATAGAGTTTTTAGCTTATAAAGATGGGAAAGATGGAACCTGGGAAAAATTAAGTTCAACTAACGGCGTGTACACTTTTACTCCTGAATCAGCTGATGGGAATTTCAGCATCTATGCTGTCAACAAATCGTATGACCCTTGGAGTGAGAAATTTAACTATGACATTCAAGTAATGAATCTCAATACCACCGAAGGAAAAGAAGTACCAATAACCTTTGAGTACTGGCCAGATACTTTTGAAGCTACATTAAATTTGAATTTTGGAAATGAGTTTAGAGGGAAATACGTAGGCATCTTTTACGGTTTGGATCATGCGTTTCCATGGTTTAAATCGGAGGATGATTTAACATACCCAAATGATTTAACTTACCCAGTACAAACGATTCCTGGCACCTATGATTTGGTAATTTTAGCAGGAGAACAAGGGGAAGATTTTTCAAAAATATATATAGAAAGAAATAGATCTATAACAGCTGGTACTGACAATAAAAATATTTCATTGTCTGACTTTACAGACCTCACAACATACTTTGCTACAACTACCATAAATGGTGCTTATGCATGGGGTAGTTTGTTAGTGGGTGGAACAACCCCGGTATTTACTTGGTTCGAAGATAATTCTCAGCTAAAAATCCCTCAATCTCTTGCAAGTTCAGATGACTTATATGCTTTAAGTTTAAGTCATTACGATTCAGAAAACTCATTTAATAGATTATTTACAAAATTTACAGACTATCCGTCTGATATTGAAACTTTGAATACGCTTCCTTCTAGTACCTGGGAAAAACCTGCCTTTTCAGACAATACATTCACATGGAATAAGTATGATCCCCAAATCATTGGTCATGAATTAAGATTTTATAATACCTCTTTAGCAAATAATGATTGGACGATAGTTTGGATGATAGTATTATCCTCTGGTTGGTTGGGAAGTGCAGATTCATATGAGTATGAAATACCAGATTTATCAGGTTTAGAAGGATGGAACGCTTCATGGCTTCCTGGTACTGGGGAAGTTGATTCATACGACGGTTTTGTAGCGGTTTCTGGAAACGAAGATGATTTGACAAAATATTTAGACCCAATGGCCGGCATGGAAGAAAGTATAATTAGTTATTAGCCCTCTTCTTAAAATAAGGTTAAAGTAAAAAACTAACCATTTCCCTCGAAAAGTGTTATAATTAAACTGTTCGGGGGTATTTTTTATTTTAATTATCGAAAAGGGAGTCATAAAATGCAGAAATGTTCAGCCTTTGAAAAATGTGGTGGATGTAGTAAATTGAATATCAGTTACAACGAACAACTAAAAATAAAAGAAAAAAGCGTTCTTTCATTGTTTGATCAATATCAAATAAAACCTAATAATTATCATGGTATTACTCCTTCTGTGGATATATATGAATACAGAAACAAAATGGAATACTCTTTTGGTAACGAATACAAAGATGGCCCTCTTGTTTTGGGATTAAGAGGAAAAGGTAAGAAATTCGACGTCTATTACACAAAAGATTGTAAACTGGTGGATGATGATTTCAACAATATTGTTATGAAGACAAGAGAATTCTTCTTAAAAAAGAACATACCTTTTAGAAATTACAAAAACCACTCTGGTTTTCTTAGAAATTTGGGCATCAGAAAAGGGTTAAAAACTGGGGAAATACTTTTAAACTTGGTAACTTCCTTAGATAATAATTATTATCAAGAAATAGAAACATGGAAAGAAGAAATGCTGAATACTAACTTAAAAGGAAATATCGTTTCCATAATTCAAAGCAAGACTGAATCTAAAGCCAACGTTGTCAAAGCAGATGAAATGGAAATATTATACGGTAGAGATTATTTTTACGAAAAAATTTTAGATTTAACTTTCAAAATTGGTCCTTTCTCTTTCTTTCAGACAAACACAAAAGGAACAGAGGTTTTATACCAAACTGCGTTATCTTATGCAGAAAATTCAGATGTTGTATACGACTTTTATTCTGGAACGGGTACAATATCCCTATTACTCGCAAATAAAGCGAAAAAAGTCTATGGAATAGAAATTGTAAAAGAAGCGGTAAAGGCAGCCAAGCAAAACGCCATATTAAATAATATCAACAATGTAGAATTTATAAATGAAGATGTAAAAGAAATTGTTAAACAACAAAGCAGAGTCGAAAAACCTGATTATATAGTATTGGACCCACCAAGGGCTGGATTACACCCAAACCTTATAAAATTCATAAAAACCCAGCAATTTAATAAAATTATCTATATCTCATGCAACCCTAAAACCCTAATACCCAATTTAAAAGAATTATCCGATCTCTACACAATCTCAGATTTTCATCTGGTAGATATGTTTCCTCACACTGACCACGTTGAGTCAGTAGCATTGATGACAAGGATGTATTAACTATCTAATACAACTCCTTAGTCAGATTTCACTTAATTCCAAGCTGCTTTCTCACCTTACAATAATAAGCTATACATGGACCCCATGGCGTGTAAGTCTTTGTAAATCCAAAAATTGAGAACCACCTTTCACCACCTTTTTTAAGTTTCACCCCCATACATATTATACGAGGAGAGTTTGACATGCTTATAGAAGATAACGCAGTAATGCTGTTTCAAGGTGACAGTGTGACCGACGCAGGCCGAGATTACAACAACGTTGCTGACCTTGACCTGGGTTATTCTATGATAACTGCATCGTGGATATCAGCTGCACATCCTGCAAAAAACATTAGGTTTATAAACAAAGGAGTAAGCGGTAACAGGGTAAAAGATTTAAAGAAACGCTGGGAAAGGGACTGTAAAGTATATATGAACACAATTGGACCTTATGGGGCGGTCTAAAGACTGCCCCATAATAATTTTGGCTACATGTTTTTCATGGCATTATATACTATAACGCAGAAATCCGAGAATGTCAGCAAATCGTAGGGTTTGAATTCTCCATCTTTTATATCCATTACCTCTAACGCGGTTACTATCGCTATGCTGTTTTTAACTTCTTTATCAAGGTCATTGATATCTTTTACTGGTAATGTAAAGTCTATATCCGAATCTACAAGTTTATCATAACCGGCGGCTCTCGAAAGCCAGAGGGCAATCTGGGCTCTTGTAACGGCATCTGATGGTTTTACATCCTCTTTTATCACACCTTTTTTCATTAATGCCTTCAAGGCGATTCCTTCAGGCGTGGTTTCTACAGCCCCCTCCTCCGTTCTGGGCTCTGGCATCTGATAATAATTTGGGGTAAATGCCTTAGTAAGTATTAATGCAGCCTGGCCTACCATCACATTTTCACTAACCTCCGGTACCGGCTGAGGGATAATACCCGTATCAATGAAAATCTTTAAGATCCTCTCATTCTTATCTCCGATTACTGCAGTATAAGGGTCGAACTTTCCTCCTGCCATAGGCAAGGTCGATTCGCCATATCCTACAAACTCACCCGTCTTGGCATCTATCCCAAAGCCGTTGATATCAGAGAGCTGATAAACAGGAATCGGTTCCCCCACCGGATTTCCTGAATACCGATCTCTCGGTAAGACAAAGGAGAGCTGAAGTTTTTGATACTGAGACAGCTTTACCTCGGCTTCTTCAATGGTAATAATTCCAGTAGTATCGATTTTCTCGATGTCACTGTAATTAATATTAAATCGAACTACCTTACCCTCGTTATCAACATTGACATTAACCGTATTAACGGGGTATAAGACTCCCTCCTGATACATGATGAAATTTACTGTGTAGTTGTAACCTTTCCCGGACACCTCCAGCATGTTTTCAAAAGGAAGACTTACCTTGGATAAATAATCCTTTGCAGTTTCCACTGCCTTTTCTATTCCTATACCATTATCGGCATCAGGGAAAGTCGGCTGATTTAGCCATTCGCCATAATTAATGCTTATTATCTTCCCTGCCTCCACCTCAATTACTGAGTTAAAATCGATGTTTCTATCTTTATCACCATGATTAGCAAAAATATTATATACCTTTATATTTTGATCGTTATAGTTTTCATTTATATTGATGTTTAGAGTGAATTTTTCCGGGTCATTGCCCATGCTCTTCAGATATTCTTCCACAAAAGCCTTTGCTTTCTTTTCATTCATCTTCCCCAGGGGAGAGATCTTATTTACATTGGTTATCTTATACTCTTCCCTCTTACCCATCTCAAAAGTCTGACCGTTGTAGTTTACGGGTTCTCCCGTTCTGGCATTAATCCCCATTGGCAGAGGATATAAGCCAACGTTATGCGTATCTCTTTATGAAGTTTACAGCTGTCTCTTTGAGCTCATCCCTGGTGTAGTTTGGCACATTGCTGTCTTTGCTGCCGACATAATAGTTTTTGTAGTACCCATAGTTTACAAGCTCACCTGTGGAAGCATCCACTATGGCATTGACACTGACTTCTTGATCCCTATAGTGAATATTCCATGCCTGACGTGGTGCGTCGTATCTCTGACCCAGGTTGGCACTAAACTTTGCCGAATCGATACCTGAGATCTCGGATACTAGGTCTTTAGCTTTCTGGGAAGAATACGTTGGCTCTGACGCAAAAACGGACAGTGCCAATATGCTTATGAACATAACATTCACAAGCGCAAGTAATAAAATCTTTTTCATTGTCTACCCCTCCTCGTATTTGTATCCATCATATTTTTGTACAATATCACAATATTTGTATGAAACCCCATACAAATTTCTCCTTTTTCTTATGTATCCTTCAAAATTACTTATAAGAGTTGCTACCTTTATCTATATCTCCCCCTGTAATACTGCTCTGCTATTATATCTCCATCCTTAAGCTCATGTGCCGCATATACAGGCCAATATGGCTGCCTTAGAAGAACCCTACCCAGTGCCACCATATCCGCCCTTCCGTTTCCTATTATTTCTTCCGCCATGTCCGGACTGGATATCAAACCTACAGCTACAGACGGTACCCCTGTTTCCCTTTTTACAGTGTCTGCGTAAATGATCTGATAGCCAGGATATAAATCTATCCTTGGTGATAAAAGTCCACCAGAACTGCAATCCACAATATCCACAAGGTCTTTCACGAGTTTTACTATCTCTACCGTTTCATTTATATCAAGCCCTCCGTCTACAAAGTCCGTGGCAGACACTCTCATAAAAATTGGCATATTATCGGGTATGTTTTTCTTTATCTCAATTAGTACTTCACGCAAAAATCTCACTCTATTTTCTCTTTTTCCACCGTACTCATCCGTTCTTTTGTTGGAAAGTGGCGATAAAAATTCATGAATAAGGTAACCATGTGCTGCATGTACCTCCACAGTATCGTATCCAGCTTTTACCGCTCTCATGGCAGCCTGGCCAAAAGCCTTTACAATATCCTTAATCTCTTCCTTAGTTAGCTCCGCTGGCACAGGATACTCTTCGCTCCAATCCATAGCTGACGGGGCCACAATCGTCTCGCCTCTAACCTCGCATTTCCTACCTGCATGGGCCAACTGAACCCCTATACTGCATCCTATTGAATGCACAAAATCCACCATTCTTTTCAGAGGCTCAACCTGACTGTCATCCCAGAGGCCTAAGTCTTTGGCAGTAATCCTGCCGCGCCTCTCAACGGCAGTAGCCTCCTGCATAATAAGACCGACGCCTCCCATCGCCCTAGTACTATAATGTACAAAGTGCCAGTCGGTTAACTTTCCGTCATCACTGGCGGAATACATGCACATAGGCGACATCATGATACGATTTTTAAATTCAAGTCCCTTTACCTTAAACGGTGTAAAAAGTTTACTCATGAAAAGCACCTCCAGATATATTGTACTTTTATTTGCCTCTATTGTTAAATGATGCGGATGATAAATAAAAGAAGTGCAGCAAAACACCGTTTAAGTGTTAGCAGCACTCCAGACTTTTTTGGATAAAAAATGAAAAAAGTTTCAAAAATTTTAAAGGGAATACGGGATTTACCCATCCCAATGGATAAGGAAATGATGGAAGAGAAGCTACATGAGCTATTATAACCAGAACCAACACAATCACAAACATATACCACTTAGAATGAAACCGCCGCAGCACTTTTTTAAACTGGGGACTAACTTTGGTAAACCTCATGACAAAACCTGCAAACACCATCCATGCCATAACGGCTATAAGTATCCAGTGAAATATCGAAGCAAACTGCCCGAACATCATAGCATGGACCGCAACGGCTATAAATGCTGCTATATTACCGATATAATGTACATAATGTCACTTGTCACGCATATTATTAAGCCATTTCCATTGCGCCTTAGGAGCAATAATCTGCTGTATAAGATGCAACAGAACATAAAGGTTTGCTAAGAAAAACAACGCTCCAGCTGCACTACCCAATGTCAGACCCAGTGATACATTAGCTGGTATTTTCTGACCGACGTCTACACCTCCTTCCTATGGTATTTTATACCTTCTTTAGAAACTACGAAACTTTCTTCAAAACATATTTTTATCCTTATCTGAAATGAGCGAGGTATTCATATCCTTTACCTTTTGGCTATCCACCACACCATATGGCAAGATGCTGTAACAAAACTATCCTAACTAAGTATATCCCATTTGTAGGCAAGATAGCAAAGTATTAGACTTGTGAATAATCTTTTATAATTTTATTCTACCATTATCGATTATATTATAGCATAAATTAACCCAGTATAGAACGTGTGTTAGAACATAATTAATTGTCATCGAAATAGTGTAATGGTTAGATAGTATTTATGTCTTTGAAAAAGATTTGCTTTTTATTATTTATATATACAGCTGTCACTGTAAAAGATCCTGCACTGGATCCTCCATATCGAATGCCTCCATTTTTTCCTTGTCTCCTTTCAAAAAGAGTCAAGGATATGATATCATTTGTTTGTAGAATTGTGCAAACAAATACTTTTAAAAAAGAGATTTTTGTTTTCATCGAGTTTGAGGGGGGGTTACCCCTAATCAATGAATTGTGTGATTCAGAATTTTAAGATTTAGAGAAGTTCCCTGACAGAGATGAGTGATTTATATTCTATGGGATTAAGCCCTTTTACCGTTTTTTCAATAGCCTTATCAACGGTTTCTATTTCTTTTTCCAAGGCTTTTATTACGTTTAAGGAGGAAGAGATAGCGATATTCAAAGGTTCATAAGCCATTTTGTCTAATCTGTACGAATTATTGGCTGCTTGTTTAAGAAGAGTTGCAACCTTCACGGGATCTTTGAACCTGTTTTTACTTTTTTCAATAACGAACTTAGTTAAATCACCAATGGGTTTGTAAACTATCTCATCCAAAGAGTAGAACTCAGTCAAAACAGCACAAGATGTAGCACCATATATATCGGAAAAGGGCTTATCCCTATTATTCACAGCCAATTCACTGAATTTCAGATAAATGTTGGAAAGCATCCAATTCTTTTCAGAAGCGAGTGTATGAACTAAATGGAACCTATGGCGTGTGAGTCTTTGTAAAGCCAAAAACTGAGAACTACCTTTCACCACCACCTTTTTTAAGTTTCATATCCATACATATTATACGAGGAAGATTTTTATATGTTTAAAAAACAGAAGAAACAGGAACGGTTTGTCATTAAGGAAGAACAATCATTAGGATTAGGTGCTATTTATATCGTTGTTGATACTCAAACTGGAGTTAATTATTTAATGAACACTGGTATTGGGCCAAAGGGTATTACACCGTTATTAGATTCAGATGGTAAAGTAATTGTTGACAAGTTAGGAATAAAGCAATGACGCATATGGAGACAGTCTGTCTGCTCCCACTTCTGGCGACGAAAGTTCGAGTCAAGTCAGCGGCACTGGTGTCAAGGCTTGAGGAATAGAAGGGCAGTAAATGACTCGTTAAGTTTGTTTATTTGCTTGTTTGTTGGATATATACAAAACTTGTATGTTTTTAACATCCAAATTCCCTTCATATAATTGTATACTATAATTATACCACAACTTAAAACAGTTTTCATTTCTCCAATAAATTGGAAAATGTTCCTGATGGATTTTCATAAAGCAAACTTTGATTTAAGCTTGAACCATTCTTTTGTACTATTTGCAATCTTTACGAGCATCAACATAACCGGCACCTCAGTTAGAACACCAACTATTGTAGCAAGGGCGGCAGGACTTTGTGTACCGAAAAGAGAGATTGCCACAGCGACAGCAAGTTCAAAGAAATTTGACGCACCGATCATACTGGCTGGTGCAGCGATATCATGTGGTAATTTTAATGCCTTGCTTGAAAAATAAGCAATGAAAAAAACAAGGAATGTCTGTATAATCAGAGGTATTGCGATCAAAATTATGTGTAAAGGATTATTGAGAATAACATCACCCTGGAATGAAAAAATGATGATTAATGTCAAAAGAAGTCCAATGGTTGTGACATTTCCGAACTTCGGAATAAATTGGTTCTGAAGATATTCCAGTCCATGCTTGCGGATAATATAATTCCGAGTTATCACTCCGCCTACAAGTGGAATGACAACGAACAAAACTACCGAAAGAATCAGAGTGTCCCATGGAATAGATACTCCTCCGACTCCAAGTAGAAATGCTACGATCGGAGTGAAAGCTACAAGAATAATCAGGTCATTAGTTGCAACCTGTACCACAGTATATGCAGCATTGCCATTTGTCAGATGGCTCCATACGAATACCATTGCAGTACAAGGTGCAGCTCCCAAAAGGATGGCACCTGCCAGATACTCCTTAGCTAGCTCTGGGGGGATAAGTGCTTTGAAAATCACAAAGAAAAACACCCAGGCGATTCCGAACATAGTGAAAGGCTTGATGAGCCAATTTATCACCCATGTTACAAATAGTCCTTTTGGATTTTTACCGACGTTCTTAATACTTTGAAAATCGACCTTCAACATCATGGGATAGATCATGAGCCAGATGAGTATGGCAATCGGTATGGATACATTGGCATACTCGAAGCGTCCGAGAAACCCAGGAATTCCAGGGAGAAATCTACCAATCAGTACACCTGCAATCATACACAAGATAACCCACACTGTAAGATATTTTTCAAAAAAACTGAGCCCTGTATTTTTACTTTTTTCCATATAACCACCCTTCAAATTCTATTTGATTTTTTGCAAAATCTTTAGGACCACTTCGACTTCTAAAAGCCCGCCATAAGAGATGACATATCAGTCAAAACTGTGACTGCTCTTCTTTCAATAAAATAATGTTAATATCAAATAATTTCAATGTGTTTTTCTGTTTTAAAGTTATCATTAGAGGGCATGGTTTTGCAGCAATTGTTTCCTTTTTCAACCGCTTTAGGGGTTGTCAACCTTTTGAGCAAAGTAGCGGCATAGGCACTGCCCTTCTCGCTAATTGTGTAGTATGTCCATTTCCCTTCCTTCCTGCTCTCTGCAACCCCTGATTCAACCAGAATTTTCATGTGGTAGGAAAGTCCCGACTGCCCCAAATTCAACTGTTCTTGCAAAACACAAGCGCATTTTTCACCGCTACGAAGTAGTTGCAGTATTCGCAGACGTGTTTCATCGCAAAACGCTTTAAATACTTTTGCCTGTTCTTCATAAACAGTTGCCAACTTAATCACCTCATATCAAAATTATTTGATATGATACTATTATATACATCATATCAAATTTTGTCAATGTGTTTGAAAAAGTTTTCGGACAAAGCAAAGATCTATGGATATTTACTGGCCCAAAAGATATAAGCAATTATAAAATGATCTGTATACAAATGACAAACATATGTCTCAAAATCCAGTGCAACCATTTATGAAGTAAGTTTTGAAAGGAACAAGTACAGTTCTTAGACAAAAAGGAGAGAAAAATCCCTCCAAGTTAGTCGACAGTTGGTTGACACTCATTTTAAATTCCTAATATTTTTATTGGGTGCTATACAAGGGAGAAGATTTTTAATATGGGTATGAAAAAAACAACAATAGAACAGAAAAGGCTGAATGCTGATATATGGATAATTCTGATTACAACTTTTGCAGCTCTTGGAATATATATGGCTTTCCAAAGCCAGTTTAACAACGTAGTCAAGAATGTGCATTTACCCATTTTGTTAAGAACTTTGATTGCTGCCATATGTCAATTTAGTATCGCCGGATTAGGAATTAGCATAGTAGCAATTTATAGAAAAGAAAGCTTTTTTTCACATGGTTTAAGGTTAAAAGGTACTTTGATGTCCATTGCCCTCTGCGTACTTTGTTTTGTTCCACATATCATTTTTTTAGCTGTAACACAACAGATAACAAGTTATTTACCTTTTCAGGCTGTATGGATGACGAAAGAAGCTCTATCAAGCGGGTCCCCCGTTAATATAGTGACAATGTTAATTATCGCAACAGCGTGGGGCTTTTTTGAGGGCTTTAACTATGTGGTAATCAGCGATAAAATTAATCTGCGGTTTCCCTGGAAAAACAGATTGCTCAATTGGGGTGCGATTTTTTCTGCGATAGCGTGTATTTTAATACACGGTATGATAGGTGTTACCCTTGAAGGCTTCATTGAAATGTTAAGTGTAATTATCATTATTTATGGTATGCTAATGGTAAGAGAAATCACAAGAAATGCCTGGGGATGCATATTCATTTTTGTGTTTTTATGGAATGCGTTTTAGTAAAAAGCATTTTCAAAATTTAGGATTAAATCTGTAAATATAATCAATCACCAAAAATACCTATACTATAATTCGAACTTATTCAAATTTTAAATCAACGGAGAGATTTTAATATGTATTCTATCTTACTAGTGATTATCTATATTTCATTCATCAGTCTCGGATTGCCAGATGCTCTTTTAGGGTCAGCCTGGCCAAGCATGTATAAAACATTAAACGTGCCCGTATCGTATGCAGGAATTATATCAATGATCATCTCTGGAGGAACTATTTTTTCAACATTGTTCAGCGGAAAGTCTATATATAAACTTGGTACTGGGAAACTAACCGCCATAAGCGTTGGAATGACTGCTATAGCATTGTTTGGTTTTTCTATATCAACTTCTTTTTGGCATTTGTGTTTGTGGGGGATACCTTACGGTTTAGGTGCAGGAAGTGTTGATGCGGCACTTAACAGTTTTGTCGCCCTACATTACAAAGCTAGACATATGAACTGGTTACATTGCTTTTGGGGAGTTGGAGCCACAATTGGACCATATATTATGGGGATATTGTTGACTAACGGTTTTAAATGGAATTCAGGATATTTTACTATTTCGTTAATTCAGATTGTTTTAACCTCTGTACTATTTTTTACTTTGCCTCTGTGGAAAGATAAGAAAACAGATAACAAAGCCGAAGAAGAAAAATACAAAAATTATTCTTTAAAAGATGTTGTTGCCTTACCAGGGGTAATGTCTATTATGATCGCCTTTTTTTCTTATTGTGCTTTAGAGGCAACTACTGGTTTGTGGGCGGCAAGTTATTTAGTACTAAATAGAGGTATGTCTGCTGAAATAGCAGCCAAATGGGCTGCTTCATTTTATTTCGGAATTACAATAGGAAGGTTTATATCTGGATTTATAACTTTCAAAATGAATAATAAAAATATGATACGTTTGGGGCAAGGGATAATCATTTTAGGATTGTTACTATTGATTCTTCCTTTTAGCAATTATACGGCATTTATAGGCCTTATTCTCATAGGTTTAGGTTGTGCACCGATATATCCAAGTTTGATGCATTCAACACCAACTAATTTTGGTGAGGATGCATCACATTCCATTATAGGGTTACAGATGGCTTCAGCATACCTTGGAATAACTCTTATGCCACCCTTGTTCGGATTTTTGCAAGAACATTTCGATATAAGGTTATATCCCATATATTTAACTATATTAGTCTTTCTTATGATAGCCATGGTGGAAAAGGCAAACAGTTTATTTTTGAGAAAACCTGTGATCAATAGTAACCCATGATTTATTTAATATCCTTTGAGTAAATCAGTAATTCGTCACGTTTGTACCACCCTGTTTTTTCCCAAAATGTCTTGCCAATTTCATTCTCATAATAAACAAACAAATGGCATTTTATGATACCTTTTTCTTTTAAACTATTTAAAACCAAGTTTACCAATTCTTTCCCTATCCCATTCCTTCTATACTTCTTATCAACCGCAAGATGGTAAAGATATCCTCTTCTTCCGTCTTCGCCACATAGTATTGTACCAACAATTTTTTCATTATCTTCACATACATAATTTAAACCTGGGTTTTTATTCAAAAATCTTTCAATATTTTCTTTTGTATCAGATTCGCTCAACCCCATGCCTTCTGTTGTTTCCCACAATCTATACATCTGCTCATAATCTTCTATTTTTGCTTCTCTAAATTTTATTGCCATTTTTCTTTCCCACCTCAAGAATTGATCAATTGCGTATGTAAGGTATACATATCCCGATAGTTTTGGATCATTTTTTCAAAAAAATTGTAATAAGCCTCATATGTTTTAACTGACGAGGTTTGAGGCTCAAAACTCTTCCCCAGTTTTATCATAACTTCCCCAGCTTGCTCAATATCGTTGTAAACTCCCAATTGTGAAAAAGCTACCATCGATTCACCTATCAACGTTGCATTTTCTGTCTTTGATTTGGTTACAGGGATGTTGAATATATCAGCTAAAATTTGAATCCAGGCATCGCTTTTGCTGCCTGAGCCCCCAACTGTCAATCTTTTTAAATTGACGTCGTTTTCTTCTAAAGCTGTTTTTATCATGTTCAGCCCATAACCTACACCTTCATATATAGATCTTGCCATGTGACTTAAGTTGTGAAAAGTTTTTAATCCAAAAAAACTCCCTGTAGATAAGCTGCCTATTCGTGGATCTCTTTCTCCTGTTAGAAACGGGAAGCAAATAAGGCCTTCGGAACCGACTTTAACCTTCAAAGCCTCTTCGTTTATTTGATCATAATTCATACCATTAGCTATATTATTTCTAAACCACTCCAATACTACACCTGCATTGTTAACCGCTCCTCCTATAGCCCACATCCCAGGTAATAGAGCATAGGTTTGAAGCCTGTACTGCCCTGTTTTATCAAGTAATGGCTCATTATATGCGCTTCTAAACATTGCAGTAGTACCTAAATTACATACAGCACTTTTTTTATAACCCCCCATTCCTAAAATCATTGCCCCACCATCATATACTCCTAACATAATAGGAACTTCTTTTTCGAGACCAATTTCTTTAGCTATTTCTTTTTTTACTGTATCCACAATTACGTTCCCAGGAACAAGATCAGGCAATTGATCTTTATCAATTCCCAATCTTTTTATTAGTTCTTCATCCCATTTTTGCGTTTTTATATTCAAAAGTTGTGTGACTGAGGCTAAACTTGGTTCTGTGTAACACTTACCCGTTAATTTGAATGTGAAGAAACTTTTAATGTCCAAGAACTTATAGGTTTTGGCAAAAATTTCTGGTTTTTCTTTTTTCAACCACAATATTCTGGCTATTGTATAATTAAAAGCAGGTGGGCAACCAGTCTTTTTGTATATCTCTTCAAAGGAAAATCTTTCTTCAACTTCGTTCATTATATTCTGTGATCTTGTGTCTAAGAGTGTTACCATATTCATCAAAGGATTACCTTTTTGATCTATCGGTAGAAAACCGAATTGGTACCCAGAAAAAATTAATAATGAAATATCACCTTCGAAGTTTGTGATTATCTTCTTTGAAATATCTAAAAAGTTTCCCCATAATTCTTGAGGATCGTGTTCCGCTACCCCTTCCGCAGACTGAACTAAATTTATCTTTTTAACTTCTTGAGAGATAATGTCACCTATTTCGTTTACAATCGCTACTTTCATGTTTGTCGTTCCCACATCGAGGACTAAAACACATTTCATAACCAAAACCCCTTTTGTTGTTTTATTTTTTCTTTAGAATCCACAAATTTTTGAAAGATTTCTATTGTTGTAAGTTAAATTTAATCAGCTTTAGCGCCCCTTCGCCCCG
>NZ_JAHC01000010.1 GCF_002924625.1 Petrotoga sibirica DSM 13575
CCTTCGCCCCGCTCCCCACCCGTAAGGATTAAGAAGTCTTTACTCCTGCAACCTGCTTCTCATCCATAGAAATTGAGAAAGTCTTTGCCGATGCAGATTATCTTAAACTAATAACTTATTTTCGACCTTTGAATTGTGTTATATTTTTTTCTATAACTTCAGGGTTAACTATTTGTTCGGGGATTTCACCTTTAATCTGCTTTTCTATATCTTCAACCATTTTTTCATCCATTTTTCTTAATGAATACTTCCCATATCCTCCTATATGAGGCAGTATGTACACATTAGGGTATTTCAGTAATGGATTATTTGGGTTTATTGGTTCTTCTTCTAATACATCAAGCCCTGCAGCTGAAACCTTCTTCGATTCTAAAGCCTCTATGAAATCATTCTGGTTTATCAATTCTCCTCTTGCTGTATTAACTATTACAACCCCATTTTTCATTAAGTCGAAAGCACTTTTGTTTATAAAATGATAGTTCCCTTCATTTAAGGAAGCATTTAAACTTATTACGTCGGATGTTTTTAAAAGTTCTTCAAAACTTACAGGTGTTACCCCGGTTTTTTCTATGACCTTGTCAGCTATATAAGGGTCATACGCTATTACTTTTGAGCCGAATCCCTCTTTTACTATCTCAGCAACACGGCTTCCAATATTTCCATAACCAATTATTCCTACCGTCAATTTTGATATTTCATCACCAACAAAACTTCTTCTATCTTGCCATTTATTTTCTTTAACCGCTTTATTCGCAGGAATAATTTGCCTGAGACATATGAGAATCAAAGCAATAGCAAGTTCTGCAACGGAATCTCTTTCGTGAATACCAAGAACCTTTGTAACCATAACACCACTTTCTGTGGCAGCTTTTATATCCACATTGTTGTATCCGATACCGTGGCGGGCAATTAATTTTACATCTTTGTTGTATTGAAAAAATTCTGAAGTAAAATTTGGTGTAACGCTTGCTATAACAAATTTAAATCCTTTCAATTTGACTGCTAACTCTCTTCCTGATATTTGGGGATCCACCGTTATTCTTTCAACGATACCTATTTTTTTTAATCTTTGCATTAAATCGGGAAAATATATACCAAAAGTGCTGGAATTTACTATCGCGATGTTCGTATTGTCTTCCGACACCTCTTTACCCCCTTTGCTATATATTATGTATATCTTGCCATTCTGTGTGGAAAATTCCCTCTTTGTCCTTTCTTTCGTACGTGTGAGCACCAAAATAATCCCTCTGTGCCTGAATCAGATTCGCCGGTAACTCTTTTGAACTTAACCCATCAAAATAATCAAGGGCTGAACTGAGAGCAGGAATAGGTATACCAGCTTTTTTAATCTCTGAAACTACCTCTCTCAGCTTTGGAATTTTCTCCTTAATATCATTTTTGAATTCGTCAGAAATTATCAAATTTACTAAATTGGGATCATTTTTAAATGTCCTTTGAATGGGTTTTAAAAATGTGGATCTTATTATACATCCATCTTCCCAAATCCTTGCAACTTCAGATAAATCTAAGTTATACTCGTACTCTTTGGAGGCAACTTGCAACAACTTCATACCTTCTGCGTAAGCAATTATCGTTGAAATATACAAAGCATCCCTTAAAGAATTGATAAAGCTTTCGTCTAAATTCATTTCGATGGGGGTTTCATATATTTCTCCAATCCTCATCCTTTCATCTTTTATTGAGGATAAGGTTCTTGCATTTACGGCAGCGTTTATAGTGGGGATTGATATATTCAAGTCTAAAGCGTCTTGAACACTCCATTTCCCGGTACCTTTCTGTTTTGCACTGTCTAAAATAACGTCAACGATTGGTTGACCTGTTTCTTCGTCTTTCCACTCTAAAATCTTATAACTAATTTCCATCAAATAAGACTTGTGGTCTTCATTCCATTCTTTAAATAATTTACTCATATCCTGAGGATTCATTTTAAGTACTTTCCTCATAATATCGTATGTTTCTGCTATCAACTCCATGATGGCGTACTCTATCCCGTTGTGAACCATTTTAACATAATGACCACTTGATTTGGGACCAAGGTAAGTAACACATGGACCATCTTCTGTTTGAGCAGCAGTAGCTTCGAGTATCTCTTTTACCTCTTCATATGCGGATTCATCTCCCCCAGGCATAATGGATGGACCGTGTAACGCACCGTATTCCCCTCCACTTATGCCGGTTCCTAAAAATCTTATTCCTTTTTTAAGTAAATCTTCGTATCTCCTGTCTGTATCTTTGTAAAAAGAATTTCCTCCGTCTATGATTATATCTTGCTTATTCAAATAGGGTAAAAGTTCATTGATTACATCATCAACCGGTTTACCAGCTTTAACCATCAGGATGATCTTTCTTGGTGTTTTTAATGAATTAATAAGTTCTTCAATAGAGAAAGCCACTTGGATATTTTTATTTTTTGCTCTTTCTTCCACAAATCTTTCGGTTTTTTCATTTGTTCTATTGTAAACAGATACCTTAAAACCCTTAGATTCCATGTTTAAAGCAAGGTTCTGCCCCATCACCGCCATTCCTATAACCGCTATATCGCTCTTTTGCTGATCCATTATATCAACTCCTTCTATTTTTTATTTAACTCTCTCCCAAAGAAAAATTGGAACTTATAGATTCCCTAAACAAAAATAAAACATATTATACGCCACTATAAGCTGCGAACCCTCCATCTATTGGAACAACAACACCGTTAACAAACTCAGAACTGTCACTTATCAACCACATCACTGTAGAAATTAGATCTTTAGGTTCTCCAAACCTTCCCATAGGTGTATGATCCAATATTTGATTTCCCCTTTGGGTTAAACTACCGTCTTGGTTGGTCAACAAGAATCGATTCTGATTGGTTAAGAGAAATCCTGGAGCTATCGCATTGACCCTTATTTTTTTCGAGTAGTTGTGGTTCATATGAACCGCTAACCATTGTGTAAAATTACTCACAGCTGCTTTAGCTGCAGAATAAGCAGGGATCTTTGTCAAGGGTCTAAATGCGTTCATCGATGAAATATTTATTATCTCTCCATAACCTTTTTCTGCAAAATATTCTCCAAACACTTGACTTGCCAAAAATGTACCTAAGAAATTCAAGTTAAAAACCCATTGTACTGCATCTTCTGGGAGTTCAAAAAATGATTTGTCTTTACTTGTTGTTGCCTCCGGTTTGTTGCCACCTGCCCCGTTTATCAGTATATCTATTTTACCAAATGTTTCAAGAATTTCATCTTTTGCTCTTATTAAATCATTTTTTTCCAAGACGTTAGTTTTTATCGTTATGTGTTCAACACCTTTTTCTGTTAATTCATTACTTAACAGGGCCATAGCTCTTTCTGATAGATCCACTACAGCAATCTTCCCACCAGCTTCTCCCAAGGATCTAGCCATTTCAGAGCATAGAACGCCTGCTCCACCCGTTATTGCTATTACTTTGCCTTCCACATTAAAATAATCTTCGACTTTACTCACGTTGATCATCTCCTTTTATAAATTCTTATTTATATTATACAATTAATTCGTTCTAAAATGAAATTAATTATTTATACAATAATCGTCTATAATTCTGCTTAATCGACTCAAATTACTTTTAATCGTTGATAATTCAAAGAAATAATGTTGCAGCCAAGGAAGACCATCCTTGGTTGAGTGATCCTCGAGCATAAATTGGGCTATAGTATTCTACAGGGTTTATCCATCCTTTTTCTAAAGAGTATTCCCACCATCTAGTTAAAGGATATCTATAATCCATACCTTCTCTTTTCTTAACCAAGGCATATATAGAAGACAAATAAGGCCAATCACTCCCGTTGTGGTACCTGTATGGGAAAATACTTTTACTGAAAAGGTGTTTTTTTGATTTGAAAAATGGCCAAACAGACATAACCCCCCAATCTTCAAACTTTTGCTCTTTGTTATTTTTTGTTTCAAGCAGTCTTTCCATAGCGTTTAAAGTTTTTCTTTTTTTGTCTTCATCTGCTATATCAAAAAGCAAAGCCAATATCGTATCTATATTCAAGTGATCTTCCAAATAGTCACCAATAAAATCATTAAAATACCCTTTTTTCTCGTTCCACATCTTTTTGTTGAAATTGTGTTTCATTATTCGATATTTTTCTCTTATATCTTCAGCAATCTTTTCCTCACCAATTAAATCATATATTGAAGAAGCTTCTTCAAAAGCTTTTATCTGAATCGCCAAATCGTAGGTAACAGCTCCATTTCTGTACACATTATCCGCCCAATCGTTTGAATCATAAGGCTTTTCAAATAATAAATCATTATCAATATCTAAACTAATATACCTTTTAAGAATATTACCAATCTTATCCAGTACTGTGCCGTCTGGAAATCGTTCTTTTAAAATACTCAAGTCTCCAGTATTATTAATATAATCAGACAAAAGTATTATGTAATACCCTCCAGAGTCATGATGGTTTGACCACCAATCTTTTTCGTATTTATAAAATTCTTTTGCTTTTTTGGGTAACATATTTTTTTTACTTCTAATAAAAGCCAATTCTTCTTCACCTAATTTCATAACACCGCTTGGACAGCTTCCATCTTCGTGAAAACCTTCGGACAAAAATAAAATTTGGTTTTTAGCAAATTTTGGATCGACTTTTATTATTGGCTGGATAGTCCAAAAACTATCTCTAAAATATGTCCTATTCGGGAAAGAATAATTAACCCCTGCCGCTAAAGCTAGGTTTCCATCATAATCTTTTATAGAAGAAAAAGCAGTGTGCATTGTAAATAAAAACTCTGATTTTTCTAACTCACTTAAGTCTTTGTTTTGTATCAAACTTTTCAGATAATTAATGTATTCTGTGTTCTTTTTTTCTAAATTATTTTCTTCTTTTCCAATAATAATTTCTATTTCGTTGTTCTCGTCAGATCTCAACACGAAGGCTACTTTTTCACCTTTTATTAGATCTCTTATTTCACCTTTTTTAATGATAATTTTAAAGTCATCAGCGAATGCCAAACATTTATTTTCTACTTCCTGTTGGTAACTTATAGGAATTTCTATCTTATCGAAAAAAGGTAATTTGAATTCTTTTTTAAAAACAGGGGTGAAAGAGAAGACTAAATTTTTTAAATTTTTAAATTTAACAAGGAAAGAATAAGCAGATGGATCGCTCATAACAGACATTTTTGATAAACCATTATTAGCTGACATGCCATCAGGCCAAAATTTCACCCTTTGACTTGGGTAAAAGTTTAATCTTATTTTTGAGATTACCGTTCCATACTTGTTGGAAAAAACAGAAAAAGGCATGCAGTTTTTCAACAACATCGTGGAAGATCTGTTACTTATTATGTATTCTTTCGGAAATATTTGAAAATAAGTTAAGTTTCCATCTTCTTCAATCTTATAATACATAATATCCTTCCCCTTTTACCAAAGTTAAAGGATAAAATACTTCTACGGCTTTGTTTCTTCCTTCTAAGACATCGGCTGCTATATATTTGTTCATCAAAGGTATGGGGTCTAAGACTTCCCTTTGAGATTCGTATAATCTTAAAACCTTGATTTTGTCTTCCAAAAAATCAGTGATATCTACATAAACTTTAGATTGAGGAATCTTTGTTATATCAGATATAAACATAAGAACGTTGGTACAATTGTAAGGTTCATTTTCTAAATCATCTCTTTTCGTTCTGGCTAAAAATAAGGCATCTTTAGTACTTTCTCCAATTGCTTTGTGATCGGGGTGCTTATCTTCAAAATAGTGTGTGAAAAGGATTTTGGGCCTATACTTGCGTATAAGATTTGCGATTAAACTGGCTAAATTATTAATTTCATCTAAATATCCGTCTTTCAGTCCTATCATTTCAAAATAATCGAGTTTCAAAGATTTTGCAGCCCGTTCTGCCTCCAATTTTCTAACGTTGACATCGTTGTTCTTACCTGCGGAGCCATCGGTTAAAATTATTCCTCCACAACTCTTCCCTTCGTTTTTCAATCGAAGTATTGTTCCTCCTGCAAAAGCCTCATAATCATCAGGGTGAGCCCCAATGAAAAGCGCATCCACCATATTTTCTCCTCCCCTTTTTTCTTATTTTAGAGATCCCATTGTTATACCTTTTACAAAATACCTTTGAAAGGCTAAAAATACAACCATTACAGGGATCATAGAAAGTGTTGTCATCGCCAAAAGAGATCCCCATTGTACGGTATGCTCACCTGAGAATAATGCTAACCCAAGCTGAACCGTCATATATTTTGGGGAACTAACAACTAACAAAGGCCAAATATAATCGTTCCATCTCCAAGTAAATGATAACACAGCTAAGGCAGCTATTACAGGTTGAGATAAAGGTATTATGATCCTCCAAAATATTTTTAATTCACTTGCTCCATCGATTTTCGCGCTTTCTATTACTTCTGTAGGAATCGTTGACCTTATATACTGGGTTGCCAAAAAAACTCCTGTAGGCGTAGCCGCTGGTGGTATTATCAATCCCCAATAGGTGTTTATCCATCCAATGCGGGCCAAAACAAAATATATTGAGATCATAATAACCTGCATTGGTATCATCAAGGTTGATAAAAATAATGTAAAGAAAAAGTTCTTTGATCTAAACTGAATTTTAGCCAAGGCGTATCCAGCCATTAAACTAATGATTATCGTGATAATCGTAGAGGTTATACTTACTATACTTGAATTTTTAAAATAAGCCAGAATATCAGTATTTTGAATGACGTTAGTGTAATTGCGAAAGGTAAATTCTGAGATCAATTTTGGTGGATATGCGAACAAATCTTTCTCTAATCTGAAACTCGATATAACTGTCCATATTATTGGAGTAACATACACAATTGCAAAAACATAGACAAGCAAGTTTACAATAATTATTATACTTTTTCTGTTCATCTTATTACTCTTCCCCCTTCATATACCTAAATTGTAGTAACGTCAATCCAAGTAAAACAAAAAACATTACAACTGACATTGCAGAAGCCAACCCTAATTTGTAATCTTGGAAGCCTGCTTCATAAACTTTTTGAACCATAAACATAGTGGCGTTCCCCGGACCACCTTTTGTAAAAACATAAACTAGTTCAAAATTTCTTATAGCCATAATCGTTGAAAGGACCATTACCAACACAGAAGTTGGTTTTAAAAGGGGAAAAGTAATATACCAAAACCTTTGCCATTTGTTTGCACCATCTATACTTGCCGCATCGTATACTTGCATGGGAATAGATGTTAGAGCAGCATTGAACATGACCATGAAATATCCTGCAACATACCAGACGTTAACCAATGTAACCCAAAAAAAGGCTAGATCTGGCTCTAATAACCACATTCTTGGTTCCATGCCAACCTTTTCTAAGATTATATTTAAAAAACCCGCATCGATATCCAAGAACCATTTCCATGAAAGTGCAACAATAACGGGGGATAAGATCCAAGGCCAATAAAAAAGGGCTCTAAGAATACTTTTACCTTTTACAATCTCAGAAGTAGTAAGAACTGACAGAAACAACGAAAAGAAAAAAACTAGGGGAACAAACATCGCTGTGAATAGAAAAGTTCTTAACATACTTCTTAAAAAGGAAGAAGTGCTAAAATCGGAAAAAATCTTTACAAAGTTTTCAAAACCAACAAAGTTTGCGGATGTCCCCAACATACTATAATCTGTGAAAGCCAGAAAAATCCCTGAAATTGCCGGAAAAATTACAAACAAAGTGAATATTACCAGATTAGGTAAGATGAAAAATAATCCCGTAACTTCGACACGATAACCTTTAGATACAGCCAAAAGTATCCCTCCTCGTAGAAATAATCCGCATGCCCGATTCAGACATGCGGATTATATGGAACGAATTATTTTAAACCAGCTTCAGTTCGAATTTGATCTGCGAGTTTATTCATCGCTTCTTCAGGTGTTTGTTCGTGAGTGAGAACTGAAACAACCATATTAACTATTGAAGATACGTTCCCTTGAATCACAGGAGATGTCTTTAAATTATACCAATCAAAATCTTGCCTCTTTTTCGCTGCTGGAGATGTGTTAAGCAAATCATTCATCGCTACTATGTTAGCTTCTTGAACCATTTTATCATCGTAAGTTACTTCTGTCATGTCCGATCTGTCAGGCAATAGATACAATGCAGAACTAATATCAGCAAGGTTCTCTTTATTTGTTAAATAGAATGCTAATTCAACACCTTCTTCGGTTAATGGAACTATCAACTTACCTCCAGAAAAGGTGTATCTTTCTCTCTTCACAGGCATTGGAATTGCCCCCCACTCAAAATCCAATTGTTCCGCGAAGGTTGGAAGCATCCATGTGCCGGAGAGATACATTGCAGAAAGCCCGTTTTGGAAGTACTTTAAAGGCGCATCACCAGAAATCCAAACGGCTTTCGGCATCAAATCCTCATCATGAATTTTCAAGAAAAATTCTATTGCCTCAATAGACTCTTTAGAATCCAAGATAATCTTTGTCCCAGTTTCATCCCAATAACCTCCGCCATATGTGTACATCAACCAAGAGAATCTTGATGGACTCCTATCCCAAACCAAAGGATAGCGTACTCCAGATTCTTTCAACTTTACCATGGCATCGTACCATTGGTCAATTGTCCAAACCCCATCTGTTGGGACTGTGATCCCTGCATTTTTGAATAATTCTTTATTATAAAAAAGAGCAAAAACGTCAGTGGTATACGGAATGGCTGGAATCATCCCTGACTCTAAGCTATAAGTTTTAAACCAACTTTTATACACGGTAACTGTGTCCAACCACTCCATAGGTTCCATGCCTGTGTATTGTTTTACATAAGGGGTTATATCGATGGCGTAATCTTGTAAATAAACAACATCGGTTTCTCTTGCAACATCGGGAGGTGTCCCCCCTTGTAACATCATGATCATCTTAGTCTTCCAATCTGCGTAGGGTATTACCAACAGTTCTACATCTTTCCCCGTTTCCTCTTCATAAGAAGCAACTTGTTTCTGAAACACGGGTAGATCTGGGCCATCGATGAAAGTCGCAAATGTGATATCCTGCGAGAATCCAAAAACGGCTGATAAAATCATTATGCTACTCACCAACAACATCGAAAATACTTTTTTCATTCTAACCTACCTCCTTCTAAATGATTTGAATAACGAAATAGTTTCAGTAAACATTTTCCCCTTCCAATCCTACTGTAACTTTTTTTAAGTACAATTCTATGGCTAAAATAGCAGCTCCTTCGACAATGGCACTTTCTTCACTTCTGTGAATTTTAACCTCATTGAAATTAGGATATGTTTTGTCCCATTCTTCTATTATCTTATCCATCTCTTCCTGGTGGGTACAATTCAACACGATTTTGTCTGGTTGTAGGACGTAATAAATATTTCTTAAAAGACGCATCCATTCTTTTATAACTTCATTTTGGCTAGAAGAATCGATGTACTTCTCCAAAGTTTGGCCATTGGTAAGTATACTTCCTAACTCACCTGCTCGACCTTTACCAACATAAAGCATTTCATCAATTATTAAACCCATTCCTACCCCTTTTCCCCAATAAATACAAACTACATTCTTCACTTTTTTATCTGAATAGAATCTCTCTTTTATCGCTAAAAGGTTTGCATCATTTTCAAAGGCAGTTAAAGCATTCGGAAACAATTTTTTCAAAGTTTCCACCAGAAAGGTAACATTGGAACCATTTATTCTTAAAGCGGAAGAATTAATAATTCCATCTTTTGAAACATACCCAGAGATTCCAACTACTACGGATAAGATATTTGTTTTGAGCTTTTTTAATTCGTCTTCTAACTGAGCACAGAGTTCTGTTATGGAATCATAATCAGATAAAAACCTCTTTTTAGAATCTAAAACTTCGTTTTTCAAATTGTATATTCCATATATTATGAATTCATTTTCAATTTGAATTCCAAGTATTTTATATTCTTCGTTGAGTTCTAAGATCTCAGCTTTTCTACCTAATTTGCTATCCTTCATTCCTGAAGTCAAAACTAAATTATTTAAATATGGTTCTAAATTTCTCGATACCGTAGGTGCACTAATTTTTAATTTTTTCGATATCTCAGCTTTTGTTGCTATTTTATGATTATAGATATAAGTTAAAATTTTATACCTGTTAATATTTCTAATCCCTTTTACATGATTATGTTCAGTTATAAGTGACCCCCCCCTCTCATTAATTATTTTCTTACTGTATGTAATTATATTGTACATGACTTATAAGTTTTTTCAAAATCCCCTCAGAGGCGATAAGAGTTGATTAAAACTTTTTATAACTAATTAAATTCAATTACATTCAATTTTCGCATGAGTTTTAAATTATTATACAAAATTTCAACTTATCACTATTTTTTGATAAAATAATTTTATAGAATCTCTTAATAAAAAGGAATTAAAACGATGATAGATATAATTGCAATTTCCGACGAGGAAGTATATTTAATAAATAAAGACAAGAAAAGGTTTGACTTACTTATTTACGCTGGAGATCTTTCTCCACAATATATGGATTACGTAATAAACGAATTCAAACCATCCTTAAGCTTAATGGTACACGGTAATCATGATAAAAAGTATTATAAATTATACGAAGAGGAAAACAACTCTTTTTCAAAGGTATACAAAGGAGCCTATGTTTTAAATCATGGCATAGTTAACTTAAAAAAATTCATAGGCAAAGATATCATAGTAGCGGGATTTTCCGGTGCTCTAGCTCATGGATATAGACCTTTTTATTTCAAAGAAAGGGATATTAATAAATTTAAAAGAGAGGTACTTTTCAACACAATCTTTAAAGGCAATAAGTATAAACCAATCGATATAATGATTACACACAATCCTCCTTACATAAAAAATACCATAAAAAAATACGGTCAATCTCATACCCCTTCAAGAGCCTTGGGGGAATTTTATCTTAAGACACTTCCAAAAATTTGGATATACGGTCATATTCATCCCAAATACGATTTTCAGGAACTTGATTTTGAAATTAAATTCTTAAATAATGTATCTTATCTAATAAATGCGGTCCCTTACAAATTAATAAAATACGATGATGAAAAAAAAGAAGTTATAGAAATTTGTACTTATAAGAAAATCCGTACAAAAACTATTTCAATTTAGTGATTAATTAATTTTTTTAAACGAAATTTTAATTATTGTGTTGTATTATTGAATTAATCTTATAAGAATATATCCCTAAAAGGTTTTGCTGTTTCTTGCAAAAAATCTTTTTCATAATAAACTTTGATTTTGAACTTGGGGATCTTAAGGGGCTTACCCCTTAACGTGCCCACAAAAACGGGAGGCTAAAGCGAAATGTATAGGACCTCGAGAAGTCTCAGCAGAAGTGAGTACGAAAAAGCCAATAGATTAGCAAAAAAAGACTTTTTGTCTAATATTTCAAAAGGGGCGGAAGGATATCTGCCGTGTTTAGAAGATATCATCCACAACGTTGAAATAATTAAGGAAGAAAAACTCGGCCTGATAGATATCCCTATAGAAAGGATCAAAGGAACTTACTATCATTCTCGCTCACTCTCTTTTTCAGCAAATTTTTATCCTTTAATGAAAATTGATTCAGAGTTTGCAAGCAAATGGATTAATTTGTACGAAGCTCATATATCTGAAGGGATAAGAGAGCCGGTAACAGCCTACGAATATTTAAACTGGTTTTACATTGTTGAAGGGAACAAAAGGGTAAGCGTTTTGAAATATTCAGACGCTTTTTCAGTCCGCGGGGAAGTTACTAGATTGATTCCCAAATGGGATGAAAACAATCCTGAAATAAGGATCTACCATGAATTTTTAGATTTTTATAAAAAGACAAAAATTAATATAATCTGGTTCAACAAAGAAGGCAAATTCAAAGAACTGTACGATTTAATCAAAGATTACAAGAAAAAAAGTGATTTTGTTGATAATGATTATGATCAACTGATCAATTCAGTATATCTTCTATTTAGAAAAGTGTATAGGGAAATTGCCAAAGACACAATTTCGCTTACTGAAGAAGAGGCTTTTTTAGAATATCTAAAAAAATTTGGTTTGGAGAATGTTCCCACTATTGAAAGAGAAATGAGGAAGCAGGTTAACGAGTTGGTAGAAGAATTAGAGGAACGCCTGGGTAAACCATCCGAGCCATTGTTTAAATTACCTCAGATTTTCGCAGGGAAAACATTAAAAGTAGCTTTCCTTTACAATACTTCAATAGAGGGGTCAGCATGGACATATTCTCATGAATTGGGAAGAAGGTACGTTCAAAAACGTTTAGGAAGTGAAATAATAACAAAGTATTTTGAAAATATTTCTAATTTAAAAACATATGAAAGAATATTAGATAAACTTGAAGAAGAAAAGTTCGATCTAATATTTTCTACAAGTTTTGAGTTCTTACAAAATCAGAATACAAAGGAACTTCAAAATGTTCGATTTATGTATTTTTCTGGGTATCGTACTACGAAGAATATTAATACATATTTCGGGCGTATGTACGAACCAAGATTTCTCTCTGGTATGATAGCAGGTGCTATGACAACCAACAATAAAATAGGTTACGTTGCTTCTTACGGTATACCTGAAGTCATTATGGGAATAAATGCTTTTGCTTTAGGAGCAAAGGCCGTTAATCCAAAATCAAAAGTGTTTGTTGGATGGACGAATACTTGGCGCAATATAGAATATGAAAGAGATACGGCAGAGTATTTAATAAATGAAATTGGAGTGGATGTTTTAACACATCATCAGGATTCTCCAGAAGTTTGCAAGGTTGGAGAAGAATATGGTGTTTATACCATTGGTTACCATTTTGATATGAAAGAATATGCTCCAACTACCCATTTAACCTCCGTGGTTTGGAATTGGGGAGTATACTACGAAAACATCATTAAAGATGTATTAAGAGGATCAAACTTTTCCTTATTTAGATTGTTTTCTGGTTCAGAAAAGATAGAGAACTTTTGGGGTGGACTTAAGAGCGGGGTCGTTTGTTTGTCACCTATAAGTGAAATAGTTCCTTCTACAACAAAAAACCTTGTTGACACTGTGAAAACAGATATTATGGACAATAGGTTTCATCCTTTCCGAGGTAGTATTTTTGATAAGGAAGGTAATATGAAAGTCTCGAAAGGCAAAAATATTTCAGACGAAGAACTAATGAAAATGGATTGGTTTGTAGACAACGTTTTTTATTCCTAAAAATGGGGAAATTTATGAAAAGATTTTTTATAATGTTGTTATTCTCTTTTGCTTTTACAATCGTTTTTTCAGAAGTTAATTTTTATTTTTCTATATCGCATAGCATAGTACTAAAAAATTATGAAACAAACGCGAGCCCTTAATCTTAAGCTTCCACTTATTCTAACTTTTTTATCAATTCCAAAGTTATTTCTTTCATATTTTCCACCACTAAATCTGCTTTCGATAGATCCTGATTGAGTGAGTTAGGGTTTTTAAAACCTATACACTTCATTCCAGCAGCTTTTGCCGCTTTAACACCATTCTTTGAGTCTTCTATAACTACACATTCATCTGGTTTAACCTTTAACAAGCCTGCTGTGTATATAAAAATATCAGGTTTAGGCTTACCACGAGCAACGTATTCTGAGCTCACCAAAACCTCAAAATACTTCTCAATATCAAACAGGCAAAGAACTTCTTTGATCAATCTCATGGGGGAAGAAGAGGCCAAAGCTATCTTATAATTGCTTTCTATCAGAGTTTGTAACAACTCTATTACACCTTCTATTGGCTCTTTAACACTTTCTTTTAATAATTGCAAATTCTCTAAGTTTTGTTTTTCAAGCAATTCTTCAACACTTTGTTGTAGATTGTATTCATTTTTTAAGTCTTGCCACATTTCTTGATTGCTTACACCTATATAATTACTATATGAACTTTTATTCATTGGAATTCCCAATTCTTCAAAAATTCTTTTATTTGCATTATAATGGATGGGTTCACTATCAATGATGACCCCATCCATATCAAAAATAATAGCTCTTATCATTATTTTCTCCTCACCTTTATACAGGTTGATAGTTAACATGATTCACAACATCTATTTTAAGAAATTCATTTATTTCTTTTTCGCCCCCAATATATTCTTTTAACTCTTCAAGGTCTTTGCTCATAAGCTTCTTGAATTCTTCTCCATAGATCGTTTCTTTTTTGAAAATATAAGAAGCTAGAAGATCAAGTTTCTCCTTATTTTGCCTAAGCAGCTCAACAGCTTTATCATACATTGAGTTAATTATCTTCTTGACTTCAACGTCAAGTTCTTTAGCAGTTTCTTCCGAATAATTCTTTTGTTTTGTCAACTCACTACCCAAAAATATTTCTTCCTCTTCTCCTTCCCAATACACCGGTCCCAACTTTTTGGACATCCCTAACCTATAAATCATGGATTTTGCGTAGTCCGTAGCTTTTCTTAGGTCATCTTTGGCGCCTGTAGTAACAAAATTGAACACTAATTTCTCACTTGCTCTTCCCCCTAGGGCTACAACGATTCTATTAAGTATTTCACTTTTTTTAATTAGGTATCTGTCTTTTTCGGGAATTTGTAAAGTAGATCCTAATGAACCTATACCCCTTGGAATTATAGTAATTTTATAAACAGGGTCGGTATTAGGTAATAAATAAGCCAATACAGCATGTCCCAGTTCATGATACGATAGAATCTTCTTCTCTTTATCGGATATTATCCTATACTTTTTGGACGGACCAGTTAATACTCTATCAATAGCTTCTTCAAAATCATTCATTTCAATTTGAGTTTTCTTTTTTCTTGAAGCTATTAAAGCAGCTTCATTAACTAGGTTTTCTAAATCTGCTCCTACGAAGCCCGGTGTCCTTTTGGCTAACAATGTTAAATCAACATCTTGGGCTATTTTCTTTTTACGTGTATGTATCTTTAAAATTTCTTCTCTTCCTTTTCTGTCAGGAGGGCCTACCATTATTTTTTTATCAAACCTACCGGGTCTAAGTAAGGCTTTATCAAGAACATCAGGTCTATTTGTAGCAGCCATTACAACAACACCTGTAGAAGAATCAAAACCATCGAGTTCCACCAACAAGGCGTTAAGAGTTTGTTCCCTCTCATCGTTCCCGCCGCCAAGTCCAGCTCCTCTTTGTCTACCTACTGCGTCTAATTCATCAATAAATATTATTGAAGGAGCATTTTCTTTAGCTGTTTTAAAAAGGTCTCTAACTCGAGATGCTCCAACTCCTACAAAAAGTTCAACAAAATCTGAACCACTTGCATAATAAAAAGGTACATCTGCTTCACCAGCTATAGCCCTTGCTGTCAAAGTTTTACCCGTTCCTGGAGGGCCTACCAGCAAAGTTCCTTTAGGCATTCTTGCACCTAATTCTTGAAATTCTTGAGGATTTTTCAAAAATTTTACAATGTCCTCTACTTCCTCCAAAACTTCATCGATTCCCGCCACATCTTTAAAAGTAACTTTTTCACCAATGGGTTCATACTCCTTTGCCTTACTCTTTCCAAAGTTCATACTGCTTTTAGCACCTGATGCAGCGGAACGATATAACCAAAAAAAGAAAAGCACCATTATTACTATAGGTATTATATTAATCAATAAACCAAACCACCACTTTGAGGCTACACTTTCGATATACTCGACTTTTATACCTTTTTGAATTAAACTATTCACATACTGTTTATCGATTACTAAAGCTGGAGAAAAAGATTCATAAGTAGAATCATCTTTAGCAAATATTGTCACGTCCCCGTTTTGATTTATTTTTATGGATTCCACCTGACCGTTATTGATCAAGCTTAACATTTCAGAATAGGATATCCTAGGGTTATTTTCCCAGTTCAAAGCAACGAGAGCTCCAACAAAAATAACCGCAAATATAATATAAACCCAAATTATATTGGAAAACTTTAATTTCTTTTTTTCTTCTTTGGTGTTTTTATTTTCAGGCATTTATTTACCTCCTCACAGATGTTGACCTATATACATTTAATCCATAATACTGTACTTTTTCAACGTTTTCATCTTTCTCCAATTTTTCAAAAATCTCCTTTTTATTTTTACATCTTCTTTGATCTAAAAAGCTCTCAATCTCATGCTGATTCATCGGATGCCTTTTTATTATACTTAAGATAGCTTCCAAATCATCTTCTATAGAACTGTAGAAATCTTCTTCTTCTAAAAAATCAAGAGATATGCCTCCTAAGATATTTTGAGCTAGCTCAATTTTTTCTCTTTCTGGAACTGTTACCCAATCTTCCGCAGGGGGTCTCATGGGTAAATTGATATACAATCGATCATAATTTATTCTGTTAAATATTTCTTGGATTTTCCTTAAAGATTCTTCATCATCATTTAATCCTTTTACCATCATGAATTCCATCCAGATTTTACCTTTAAAATTTTTAGAAAAACTTATCAATCCATTCACGTAGGATTCAAACAATATACTTTTAAGAGGTCTATTTATTTTTTTAAACGTTCTTTGATCATAAGCATCCAGCGTTGGCATTACAAGATCACCTTCACTTAACTCTTCCCTTGCTTTTTTTTTTCAGACAATAGAGCCCCATTTGTAATTACAGCAACAGGTTTTTCAACATAAGCTTTTATAGATTTTATTAGTTCACCAATTCTAAAGTATAATAATGGTTCACCTTCACCAACTATGGTTACAAAATCAAACTGGGATACGCCGCTTTTAATATAAGATTTAAACTCTTCTAAAATATCTTGTAAATTAAAAAATTCTTGTCTTTGGTTTGTCATGTTGCTCGTTCTTCCTAACTGACAGTATACACAAGAGAAATTGCAGGTTTTTGGAGGTATTGAGCTTACTCCTAAGGATCTTCCCATCCTTCGAGAAGGAACAGGCCCTTATAAGTGTTGAAAATTCATCGGACACCTCGAATCTATTTTCAATGTTTTTTTATCCTTTTAAATTATACCAAAAAACCCCCACTAAATAAAAATAATAGTAAAACATACTAAAGAAAAAGAAATTAGGAAAAAAGTATCTTTTATTTCCCAATTAAACTGCTTAAATCTTGTTCTCCCTTCCCAGCCATTGTATCCTCTTGCTTCCATCGCAACGCTCAAATCTTCAGCCCTTCTCAGAGCAGATACCAACAAAGGTATAATTATAGATATAGCCCCTCTAATCCTTCCAGAAAATTTTCTATCATCAAAATTTGCCCCCCTACTTAATTGTGCCTTCATTATTCGATCCGCTTCATTCGCAATTACAGGGATAAATCTTATAGCTATCGTCATTACCATCGATATTTCATGGGCAAATCGTTTTGGCACAAAAAACCATCTCAGGATATCCTCAAGAGCATGAGCTAAAGAGGTAGGAGAAGTAGTTAACGTGAGAACAGAAGATAACAAAACTGCAAACAGTATTCTGAAGGTAATTATAGCAGCATTAAATAAACCGATATCTGTTATTCTGATAAAGCCAATCTTAAAAAGTGTATTCCCTCCTATTGTGAATAATTGAATTACAAAGGCAAAGATAACTATAAACCATATTGATTTTAAGGATTTCATGTAATACTTCAAACTTAATTTAGATAACAACATCAACAACAAAGTATACGAAGACATAATCAAAACATCGTAAAAACTGTTTATAGAAAAAGCGAATCCTGCTAAAACGAACAATCCTAAAAGTTTTCCCCTTGGATCCAGTGAATGCATCAACGAGTCTAATTCAACGTATCTTCCCAAGGCAACATTATCCAAAAGCATTTAAATACTCCTTTTATCAATCATTTTTTCTAATTCCCAGCATTCAATATTTTAACATAATTTAAGAATTAGTATATTATTCGTGAGAAAAGATTTTGTTGTTTTTTTAAAATATTAATAAACAGAATGGCAGATTTTTATTAAGTTTTGATTAAGTATTTTGGTAAAAAAGATGGTATAATAAATTATTATAATACGTAATAACCCTATAAGGAGAATCAAATGAAAAGATCCTTAGCAAATAGAAATGTGAAGTATCTATTCATACTTTTGTTGATTTTAATAACATGTATAATAATTGCTTTTTTAGTTTCTAAATCCTCAAATTATAAAAAGCAAATTATTTTTTTTGAAGAGTACTTAAAAAATAACTATACTCTGGACGATGCAACGATAAGAGAATTCGTTAACGTTTTTGAAATATTATACAACGAATTTCCCTACGTAACTGAATATGTCTATCCTCGCGAATTGTTAGCTATTGGAATAGTAGAAACGAATTTTGAAAATGCAAAAGGAGATAATGGGAAAAGTTTAGGATATTTTCAAATTCAAGCCCCTACTTATTGGTATTTAAAACATAATTATCCTGAATTTTACCAGAGGATCAATTTCTTAGAACCTTGGTATTGGGATATCGTAAGCGAAAGACCTGATGTGCAATTAATGACTTCTATCCTATACTTATACGATATCAAATTACGTTACGGGGAAGAGGATGCATACAGTATTTACAATGGCGGTTCAGAAATATATAAAGACAAAATATTATTAAGACTTAGTATTTTAGAAAATACATTTAAAAAATTTAACAGGAGGTAAGCATGCAGATATCAGAACCCCTTGTTTCGAAACCAGTTTTTAGTGAAAAAATTTGGGGAAGTAACGAGTTAAACAGAATTTTCAACTACGAAAAAAACCAAACAATAGGAGAAGTCTGGCTGTATTCACCCTTAGATGGCTATGAAACCGTATTGTATGGAAGAAATAGCCAAAGAGAATATGGAAAAGCAAGTGAACTCTTCCCAAAATTCCCTCTACTCTTAAAACTAATAGCAACCTCATCCTGGCTTTCCATACAATTGCATCCGGATGATACAATGGCCAAACAATTAGAAAACGAGCCATGGGGTAAATCGGAAGCTTGGTACTTTCTGAAGGATAATGGTCAAATTAAAGTTTCAAATAATAATAAATATATCCTCCAAGCTTTTGAAAACAATCGATGGGATGAAGTACTAGAAAGTTATGAAATGAACAAATTCGATTCCATATTCATACCCGCTGGAACCGTGCATACTTTAGGTCCCAATAGCTTTTTACTTGAAATACAGCAAAGCTCAGATTTAACTTACAGACTATACGACTGGGGAAGACCTAGAGAAATCCATGTTGATAAATCTAAAAAAGTTCTCAACAACATTCACACCAGTTACTCTATTTCAAGGAAGACTGAAGGATTGTGTACCAAATACTTTAGCTTTTCCAGATTTGCCAACCAAAATAAAAAAGGGTTAGGCGTATATGTTAACTTGAAAAGCTATGAAACAATAGTACTTCCAGAAGAAGTAAATTATAATTTTCAAGGTGAATTTGTGGAATTTAAATTAAACGAAATTGGCTGGAAATCACTTTTATAATTTCATAATTAAAAATTATAAAAATAATTTAAAATCTTTACATTCCATTTCATTTTCGACTTATTTTGTCTGATATAATTGAACAAGTAGAAAACAAAATCTTAGGAGGAATCCTGATGAATAAAACTATGAAAGAAGATGTATCAATCGTCTTATCTGGTGAAGCAGGCCAAGGGATTCAAACGATAGAAAGACTGCTAACTTTTATTCTTAAAAGGGAAGGTTATTATGTATTTGCCACAAAAGAGTACATGTCGAGGGTTAGAGGTGGAAGCAATTCAACTGAAATAAGGGTAAGTTCCAAACCTGTAAAAAGTTACGTTGACAAAATTGATATACTCATACCTCTTACAAAAAGTTCAGTTGAACATCTAGGAGACAGAGTGAATGAAGATACCCTAATCATAGCAGACAACGATTCGTTGAAATTAGAAAACAAAAATCTTTTCAACGTCCCCATCCTCTCTATTGCCAAAGAAATAGGCAATGAAATATATGCAAATATAGTTGCTGTTGGTGTAATTTTGGGTCTTTTCAAAATAAACATAAAAACGATAGAAGAGTATCTAAGAGAAAGATTTGGAGATAAGGGAGAAAAAATTGTTTCAGATAACATAAAAGCTGCTTCAGAAGGTTACAAATTGGGTAAAGACTTTTCTGAAAATGGAGAGATAAAAATAGAGATCTCTGCAAATGAAACTTTAAAAGACGATTTATTAATTAGCGGAACAGACGCGGTAGCTCTAGGAGCATTAGCAGGAAATTGTGATTCGATTTTTTCATATCCAATGACGCCTGGATCGGGGGTTCTAGTTGATTTAGCAAATTTTTCAAAAAATTTCGACATTTTAGTTGAACAAGCCGAAGATGAAATTGCCGCAATCAATATGGCAATAGGCGGATGGTACGCTGGAGCAAGATCAATGGTGACTACTTCTGACGGAGGATTTGCTTTAATGGAAGAAGGACTTTCTCTAGCTGGTATGATCGAATCACCGTTAGTAATTCACCTTGCTCAAAGACCTGCGCCTGCAACAGGTTTACCAACAAGAACCGCTCAAGAAGGGTTAAATCTTGTTATACACTCAGGGCATGGTGAATTTCCAAGGCTGGTTTTTGCTCCTGGTAATCTTGAACAAGCTTTCTATTTAACTCAACAGGCATTTAATATCGCCGATAAATATCAGATCCCAGTATTTATTTTGACAGATCAATTTTTTGTTGATTCGTATTATAACGTTAAAAAGTTGGACCTTTCCAAAATTGAAAATAAAAAATATTTCGTCGAAACCGGTGAAGATTATAAAAGATATGATTTATCAAAAGCAGAAAACGGTGTTTCACCAAGAGGTATACCTAACTTTGGTAAAGGATTAATTATCGTAGATAGTGATGAACATGATGAGGAAGGTCATTTAACTGAAGATTTGGATATCCGAATTAAAATGGTGGAAAAAAGGCTCCAAAAATATGATGCTTTAAAAGATGATTTTGTTTCTCCAGAATTCTTTGGAAATAGAAACTACAAATATCTCTTAGTATGTTGGGGTTCAAACTATAATGTTGTGAAAGAGGCAATAGAAAATATAGATAATAAAGATCTTGCTATGCTTCACTTTAGTCAAGTTTTTCCCTTCCCAGAAAATGCGGTTGAATTTTTAGAGAATGCAGAAAAAATAATTGATGTTGAAAATAATGCCACGGGCCAATTTGCAAAGTTAATAAGAGCAGAAACTGGTATAAAAATAGATAGTAAGATACTAAAATTCAATGGAATGCCGTTTTCGGTTGAAGAGTTAACCGCTAAAATAAGGGAGGAGTTACAATGAGTGAAAGAAAAAATATTTTTAGTCTAGAAAACGAAAAAGAATTAGACATAGCTTGGTGCCCTGGTTGTGGTAATTTTGGAATACTGAATATATTAAAAAAAGCCTTGGAAGAAATGGAAGAAATAACTCCCAACAATTTTGTGCTCGTTTCAGGAATAGGACAGGCAGCAAAAATTCCTCATTACTTTAAAAACAATGCTTTTAATGGCCTTCATGGTAGAGCTTTACCCGTTGCCTTTGCCATTAAATCGACTAATCCAGATTTATACGTAGTAGCTGAAAGTGGAGATGGAGACATGTACGGTGAAGGGGGAAACCATTTTATCCACAATATAAGACGAAACGTGGACATAACAAACATAGTCCATGATAACCGGGTTTATGGATTAACAAAAGGACAGGCTTCTCCTACTTCACAACAAGGAATGGTCACCCCTGTTCAAGTAAACGGAGTAATACTAAACCCCTTCAATCCCATTGCTGTGGCTATAGCTAACGGAGCTACTTTTGTTGCACGGGCTTTTGTAGGCGACATTCAAAGCACTAAAGAAATTATTAAAAAAGCTATCAGACATAAGGGATACTCGCTAATTGATTTGTTCCAACCATGCGTGACGTTTAACAAAATAAATACTTATGCCTGGTTTAATGAACATACTTACAAATTAGGGGAAGATTACGATCCATCAGATAAAATGCAAGCTCTACAAATGGCTTTTCAAGAAGACAAAATTCCTCTGGGTATAATATATGAAGAAAAGGGAAAACCAACTTTTGAAGAACAATTGACTATTTATAAACAAAACAAAGAACCCCTTTTTAAAAGAAACATAGATGTAAACAAATTAGAAGGTTTTATAAACTCAATGAGATGAGAGGTGATACTATGGCATTGAAGGTTGGAGATTTGGCTCCCGATTTTAAAGTGAAAGATCAAAATGGTGATGAATTAGGCTTTGGCAAAAAGTTCGAAACCTAATTTATCATTATGGAGCAAAAAATTATGAAAAAACTGGCTTTTATTTTTTTAATTTCGATGATTCTTTCAACCAATTTATTGAGTCAAACGATAAATATACCGCAATTTCCAAAAGGAACTCTAACTATTTCACAAGAGGGAAGAGTTGTGACAATCCCTATTGAAATTGCTAATACGAACGAATTAAGAGAATTCGGTTTAATGTACAGAGAAGATATCCCAGAAGAATATGGAATGCTTTTTGTATTCCCAAATCCTGGAATAAGAGGCTTTTGGATGAAAAACACCTTTGTTGAACTTGACATCGCTTTTATAGATAACAATGGAACAATATTAAATATACAAAACATGAAACCTTGCGAAGAATCAACCTGCCCTATTTACATAATTTACAAACCTTTCAAATATGCTTTAGAGGTAAAGGCAGGTTTTTTTGAAAGGTACGGATTCAGTGAAGGAGCAAAAATTGACTGGTCGATAGATGACTAAAAACTGTGTTACAAGGCAAAAGAGCTATAAAAATGCATTAGTTTTTTAAAGAGAGTAAGAAAAGCTCTAAAGGAGGACTGATAAAAATGAAAAAAATAGTTATTTCGGTACTTTTTATTTTGTTTGGTATAAACTATATATATGCAGCTGAAAAGGTAGTCGTCGGAGCAAAGGCTTTCACAGAAGGTTATATATTGTCAAGCATGGTTTCTTTACTTCTCCAAGAAAACGGGATTAAAGTAGTAGAAAAGTTTGGACTATCCTCTTTTCCTCTTCGCAAGGCTATGGAAACAGGTCAAGTAGATGCTTATGTAGATTACACAGGAACTGCTTGGGCAGCGTATTTTGGACATACAGAAAACATATATGATCCTGAGGAACTGTTCGATTTAGTAGCAAAAGAAGACTTAGAGAAACACAACATCGTATGGTTAGATATGATAAATTTTAATAATACTTATGGTTTGGCAGTACGAAGCTCTTTTGCTAGAGAAAACGGAATACATAGTTTAAGTGATTTGGCTGATTATATTAATTCGGGAAAAGGAAAAGATTTAATTTTTGGAGTTAATCCAGAATATTATGAAAGAAGCGACGGGATATTTGCTGTTATGGATGAATACGATATGAATCTACCAAGAAAAAATGTAAGAACGATGGAAGCAGGGTTAACATATGAAGCGTTAGCGCGTAAAAATATTGATGTGGCTATGATATATTCTACCGACGCACAAATCTTACGTTTTGATTTAGTGATTTTAGAGGATAACAAATCTTTCTTTCCACACTACAATCCTTCTGTTTTGGTTAGAAAAGAAATAATAGATGCATACCCTGAAATAAAAGAAATTTTAAAACCATTGACATTGTATTTAAATGAGGATATAATTATAAGGTTGAATTACTTGGTTGACTTTGAAGGTTTAGAACCAGAAATTGTTGCTAGAAAGTATCTCCATGGTTTGGGCTTTATCAAATAAATAGATTACAATAACTTGCGGAGGCGTGCACCGAATTGGCTAAGGGGCCGGTCTCGAAAACCGGTGGGGTTTATCCCCTTGTGGGTTCGAGTCCCACCGCCTCCGCCAACTTTTATTGAGGAGGGAAGTAAAAGATGCCTATTCTATCTGAAATTAACAGATATTTAAAAAGTAAAATTTCACTTGGTAAAGATGATTATGCGATACCAAAAAGATGGATGCCCCCTAATTATACCGGTAAGGTTAAACTATCTGGGAGAAAATTTTTTGTTAATCCATATGAGTTTATTTCTAACATAATAGATAATCTGTTAAAAAATGCTTCAGAAGAATTGGATTACAGCAAACCCCTTTCTTTCATTAAAAATGTTAAAAACCCTGATTGGATTAGAACAAGCATAGTTTATTCTGCTCATGTAAGAGCTACAGCTGCCTATGTTCATGACCAAACTACTTTATTCGTTCCGATAGATGAAAAAGGTTATACTGAATCAGGAACCTTTCTAAAAATGTTGATGTTAATACCTTATTTTTCTAGCTATAACGTTGATAGTATCTATTTACTTCCAATTACTCAATCCAGCAATAAATTTAAGAAAGGTGAAGTAGGCTCACCTTATGCGGTCAAAAATTTTTTCTCTGTAGAAAAAGATTATCATGACACCCTTTTGGAAAGTGAATTCACCCCTGATCAAGAATTTGCAGCTTTCGTCGAAGCCGCTCATATGGCTGGAATGAGAGTATTGTTAGACTTTGTGCCACGAACAGGAGCCAGGGACAACGACTTGATTTTAGAACATCCCGATTGGTTCTATTGGATAGATATAGATGAAATGAACGACTTTGCCCCACCTAAAGTTGACGGTTTAGGATTTGTTCAACCAAGTAAAGAAAATTTAAAAATTGTATACAATGACGAACAAGTCAAAAATCATCTTAAAAAATTTAGATGGGATCCAAAAACTCAGAATCCACAAAAATGGGAAAATTTTATAGATAAAAATAAAAACAACCCGGATTTTTTGGATGAGATAGCAAAAGAGTTTAAAGTAATTACCGTTCCAGGATTTTCAGATTGGATAAATGATCCCCAACCCGCATGGGAAGATGTCACTTTCTTAAGACTCTATCTTTCTCATCCGGAAGAAGCCCTAAAATATATAGATGGGGCAAACCAACCTCCTTATGTGCTCTTTGATGTTGTTAAATCAAGTTTGTTCCCGGGGAAAGAAAAGAATACCGAACTTTGGAACTTAATAGCAAACATTATTCCATTTTATCAAAAAAATTTCGGTATAGATGGTGCTAGGTTGGACATGGGTCACGCTCTACCTGATGAACTTGAACATGAAATTATAAAAAGGGCAAAAGACTACGACCCCGCCTTTGTAATAATAGCAGAAGAATTAAGCATGGACAACCATATAAAGGCTAAGAAAAACGGTTATGATGGAATTTTGGGAAATTCATGGTGGGCTGAGCCAAGAATAAAAGAAGGCTGGTTCAAAAAATTCATCTCAGAAGTAGCACCAAAAATATCTTTGCCTACATTTGCTACGGCAGAAACACCAGATACCCCAAGAGCCGTTACAAGAGAAGGTAAAGAAACTTTCTCAAAACTAACAGCGGTGGTAAATACTTTCATGCCAAACGGAATAACATTTATAAACTCTGGATATGAGCTTTTTGAACCTCAACCTATGAACACAGGCCTAGATGTAGAGGACCCGGTGGAAGAAAGATTTAAAAATTTACCTTCAACAGACCAATTTTATGGCAAACTAGCATTCTTTGATTGGTATGTATTGCATTGGGATACAGACCATCATATGGTGAAATTACTTTCCTTATTAGGCACACTAAAAGAGGAAGTCAAAGATCTTTTGAAAAACCCTGATAATTATCATTTTATTGATTTTTCTGAAGATGCAAGTGCACTGTTTTGGTGGAACGGAGAAAAAGGAGTTGTCATACCTATCAATACCAACTTTCAAAATCCGTACTTCTTTGATATAGACCTTGGATACTACACCTGGAAAAGTAATCATAATATTCAAACAAAATTGGAAAATTACAGAAGAGGAGAAAGCTCTTGGAATGTTCAAGATGCACATTTAAAAGTAACAATCAATCCAGGTGAAGCCAGAGTGTTTTTCATATATTAAAAAGGGCTTTTAGCCCTTTTTTATTTTAATTTTGGAAAGTTAAACTTGTCTACTTCTTGCTTTTTTATAAATTTTCTAAACTTTTTCTTTGCTTCCTTCATTAGCTCTTCTTGAACTATAAAAATTTTTGACTTTTTCCCAGTTGACCTTTTATACTCTCCATTCGGTTGCAACTCTCTTGCTTTGAAATTATCTTTTAAATAAAGGTTCAATACATCTATCAATCGTTGCTTTAGATCTTCTTGCTCTATTGGTATCATGGTTTCAACTCTTCTATCCAGATTTCGAGGCATTAAATCGGCACTAGATATAAATAATTTGGGTAATCCGTTATTTTCAAAATAATATATTCTACTATGTTCTAAATACCTTCCCACTACACTTCTAACTTTTATACCTTCACTAACTCCTTTTATCGCTACTTTTAAAGCACATATTCCTCTAACGATTAATTTAACGTTAACACCGGCCATAGATGCCTTATATAATGCTTTAATTATAGATACATCTAGCAAGGAATTCACTTTTATTATTATTTTCCCTTTTCCACCTTTTTTAACCACATCTATTTCGTTGTCAATCCACTGTAAAAAAGTTTCTCTCAAACTTGTGGGAGCAACCCCCAATTTTTTCCATGTTGGAGGCTTTGAATAACCCGTTAAAATATTGAATAGTGCCGATACATCTTGAGCATAACTTTCCTTACAAGTAAAAAAATCTATATCTTCATACAATCTTGCAGTTATGTAATTGTAATTCCCAGTACTCATATGAACGTATCTTCTGATCCCACCTTCTTCCTTTCTAACAATCAACAAAAGTTTTGCGTGTACTTTTAATCCGACAAGTCCGTAAACTACATGACAACCAGCTTTTTCCAACTCCTTAGCCCATTGAATATTATTTTCTTCATCAAATCTGGCTTTGACTTCTACCACAACGGTAACTTGTTTACCGTTCTCTGCCGCTTTTATAAGGTAATCTATGATTGGAGATTTTTTCCCAACTCTGTACAAAGTTTGTTTGATAGCCAATACTTGTGGATCTTCCGCTGCCTGCCTTAAAAAATCCATCACATGCTCAAAAGATTCATAAGGGCGATGTAGGAGAACGTCCTTTTCTCTAATTACCTTAAAAATACCCTCCTTGCCATAAAAGCTTGGCGAAGGTTGGGGAGAATAATACTCAAATTTTAAATGATCATATCCTTCTAAATTAGCTATTTCCATAAGAGAACTTAAATCTAATAAACTAGATATCTCGAAAATATTATCGCTTCTTAAATTTAGTGAATTTAATAGGAAATTTCTCAGATTCTCTCCCATATTTTTGGATATTTCTAATTTAACAGGAAAGCCTGTTTTTCTTTCTTTCAACGAACTTTCAATCTCAATTAACAAATCTCTGGCATCATCCTCGTCGATAGAAAGGTCTCCATCGCGGGTGATTCTGAACTCAGAGATCTCAACCACTTTGTATCCGCTGAAAAATAAATCAGAATGCATTTTTAAAAGATCTTCCGTTAAAAATAAGCATGTACCATCCTCACTAGGGATGTTTATAAACCTAGGAAAAATCGTCGGTAATGGTATAAAGGCAAATAACGTTTCCCCTTTTTCATCTTCCAACTCCACACCTAGATTAATACCGCTACCAGGTAATATTGGAAATGGTCTACTCTGATCGACCGCCATTGGAGTAACAACGGGAAAAACGACCGTTTGAAAATAATTATCTAAAAACTCTTTTTTTTCTTCATCAATATCATCAACTTTGAGAACTTTAATATTCTCCTTCTCTAAAGAAGGTAATAACTCGTTTTCTAAACAATTATATTGCATTTCCACCATTTTATGAGTTTTTTGGGAGATCTTCATTAATTGATCTCGGGGATTCAAACCAGAAATATCGACTCCACTGAAACCAGCTTGAAGTTGTTCTTCCAAGCCAGCCACCCTTATCATAAAAAACTCTTCAAGATTGGATGAGGTTATAGAAAGAAATTTAACCCTTTCTAAAAGAGGGTTCGTTGTGTCATAGGCTTCTTCTAACACTCTGAAATTGAAGTCCAACCAACTTAACTCTCTATTGTTATAATATTTATAATCGTTCAAATCAATTTTCTTTTCTTTAGTTTTGTTGCTACTAGTTTTTGCCATTAAATCTCATCCCTTTAAATTTTTCTAACTAACTCAGGAACTATTCCAAAGACTTCTAAAAAGAAATTATCCTTCCTTTTCAATGCCCACTCTTCTAGCAAGGTTTCTTTTGGTGTATGAGTAATTATAATCAGGCGATTGCCTTCTAAATTAACTTCAATATCTCCCAATTTGCTCTCATGAGCTACATCTAAGGCGTCTGCAAGCCTCAATATGGCAAGCATCTTTGTTATCAATATCTTATCTGATATGTTTTCCAGTTGTGATGAATAATCATCAATCTCTAAATCTTGGGCGCTGTGAAAGTAAGCGATTCTTGAGACAACGTCTAATTCTTTTGAAGTTAAACCTATAATCTCTGAACCCTTAATTATATTATACGAATGCAAATAATGTTTCTTAATATTTACATATTTCCCCATGTCATGCAAAATTGCAGACACTTGCAAAAGAAGTCTATGTCTTTTACCCAATTGATGAACCGGTTCTAAAACATCGAATAATTTCAATGCATATTTTTCTACTGTTTGGCTGTGTGTCTCCTCATAGGAATACTTTTTACCTATATTTCGTGAAGAGATGATCGTACTCTTTTCCAATAAATTGAAAAATCTTCTATATTTTCTGCTTAGCAACACTTGAAATAACAAACTACTACTTAAATTAACCTTTGGAAAAACCAAAATATTTTCTGCTCCGGATACTTCTAAAAGTAATCGGTAAAAAGCCAATGCCGATAATAACGAATTTGCTTTGTTTTCTGAAATATCATATTCTCTGGATAATTCGGTGGCATTCTTTGATTTCAAATCCTGAAAAAGAACATTGAATTCAGCCTGGGAAACGTTCATTACTTCTTCTTCATCCTTTTCCAAGAGCCCAGCTAAAAACTCTATTTCATTACCACAAGTTACAAAGGTTTTGATCTTTTTATTACTAAGCCAAACCTTGATTGGGTGGTAAAATGTACTCAAATACTCTCTTATTAAATTACTATAGTGTAATGTGTTTTCTTCCAAAGCTCTGAGCATCTCTGAGACTTTTACAGAACCTATTTTTATATTTTGTGAATTATCTATCAAACCTTTAGAATACGTTGCTAGCCCCATACTTCCCGTTCCTATGTAAACAAATAAAACATCATCCTTTTTGTACTTTTTATATTTTTCAAAGTTCCTTATCAATTCCATGTAGATATGTGATTTCTCTTCATAATCATCTAAAACATTGATATTCAACCCTGTTCTTGTTTCGATCTGATCTAAAATAAAATCAAGATTTTCTGCTTCTCTCAAAGCGGTGGTACCTACTATCTTCAATCTATTAGTTCCGTATTCTTCTGCTACTCTTTTGAATCCTAGAAGTTTTTGACTTAGGATCTCCACTTTTTCAAAAGATATCCTTCCTATTGTAAAGGTATCTTTACCCAAGAATAAAGGGTAATCTAAACTTTCTATAATATTGATATCATCTTGATCGTTCTGAGCTATATCAAAAGATATATTTTCTGTTCCAATGTTTATAACACCCGCAACCATTGTTATACACCAACTTTTTCTTTAATAAGTGAAAAAGCACCATACAAACAAGCATCATCTTGCAAATTTGATAATTTAAATTCACAACATTCAAAGATGTGAGGTATAGAGTACTGCTTGGCTGTTTCAACAACGATAGGAATCAATTGTTCTCCTAAAGCCTCCATGACCCCCCCTCCTAAAACGATAACTTCGGGATTTAATAAGTTAATAATGGAGCCAGCATTTATTCCTATATACCTTGCAGCATCGTTCAAGACACCTCTAACAAGATCGTCCCTTTGATCATAAGCAGCTTTCAAAGTAGAACTTTTCACTATACCTTTCAAGTCACTGCTTTTTATTAAGGTTTTTTCGCCTCTTTCTTTTTTTCTAATTATTTCTCTTTGGATAGCTACTTTAGAAGATAAACTTTCCAAACAGCCACGAAGATTACAACCACAAAGAGGGCCTTCGGGGTACACATTCATGTGTCCAATCTCGGCAGCAAAATTGAATGAACCTTTATATAATGATTCATTCAATATTAAACCTCCACCAATTCCTGTTCCTACAAAATAGCCTACGGCGTTTTTTGCCCCTTTAGCAGCACCAAACTTCCATTCTCCATACATACTTGCATTGGCATCATTTTCTATAATCACTTTGATATTGTACTCTTCCTCAACAAATTTAGCTAAATTAAATTCATTCAACGGCATGTTAGGAGTAAAGGTAATTTTTCCATCTTTTATAACTCCTGGTACACCTATTCCTATCCCTTTTACATCTTTATTCTCCTTCAGCAAAGAATCCAAAACTTTCTTCAACTGCTCAACAACTTTCTCTTTGCCTTTTGAACTTTTGGAACTTTTTTTCTCCGTCTTCAATTTGTTACCTTTCTCATCAAATAAAGTTCCAAGGATTTTAGTCCCTCCTATATCTACCCCTATCCAATTACTCATTTTTTTCACCCTCTTTATAAGGATTAAATTTAAGCCTCTTGACTAGAAATGTTATTGTACAACTTTTCAAAAATCTCATTCACCTCAACATCTATCTTCCCTTGTAATTGAACTAATTCTTTATCAATTTCTTTTAATAAAGCTATAATATTATCTTCTTGAAATTTTTTTACCAACTTTTTCTTTAAAACAATCAAATCATGATGAGTTCCTAAAATATCTTGAATCTGCTTAAACATGTCTTCTTCAGGTAAAGTGCTACTTTTCAGTGCCCCGAATATCTCTGTTTTATAACGCAGGTTTTTAATCTTTATCCTTATTTTATGAAGCTTTCTATAGTCACTTCTATCTGTACTTTTAAACTCTTCATAAACGTCTTTAAATTCTTTTATATAAAGATTAGCAAAATAAGGATCATTTATCTGAAAGTTTTGTATAAAATCAAATACCAAGAAGCTTAAAGAATTTTCTAGAAGATTATCCAACTCCGAAATTTTTAAAGAATTTAAATAACTTTTCAACTTTTCTTTCTCTTTACTATATTTTTTCTCGAAATAATCGATTAATTCATTATCTTGCCATTCAATTTTCTTAAGAAAATCTAGGTGAACTTTATAATCTCTTGATTTATTGCTTATTTTTAATATCTTATTTACTTTTTTCTCAGCTTTCTTAGAACTTTCGTGTTTTGAAAATCCTTCCAAAAAATCTATACTTGTTTCTATCCTTCTACAAGACGTTCTCATGTCGTGAACAGTATCCACACCTTTTTCATCTAAAACATAAGAAATGTTTTTCAGAAGACGATGTTTAATCCTTTCAAAATATTCGATGTACTCTTTTAAAAACATCCATGGATTTACTGAAATATCGTTTAAGAGTTTATTGACTTCGGGTCCACCATCCATTTTAATTTTCCTTTTCCAGATAAAATATCATCGAATGATTCTCCTACAATACAAATTACTCCTGCCTTTCTCAAATGCAAATCATCACCAGTTAATTTTTTTGCAAGTTCGTCAAAAGTTGGATTGTGACCAAATATCATTACATTGTTATACCCCTTTGTAATGTTTGAGATTTTTTCAATTATCTCTTCTACTTCTCCTTCATACAGTAATTCTTCCTCTAATATCTCTGGCTTTGATTTAAAAGACTTCTCAAAGATTTCTGCTGTTTCTTTTGCCCTCAAAGCAGGAGAGGTAATCATAAGTTCAACCTTATTTAAAAGTTTAGCCACATATTCTGCAACTTCTTTAGAATCGTTTCTACCAACTTTTGTCAACTTTCTTTCAAAATCATCAATTTCCGCGGACCTTTTTTCTGCTTTAGCGTGCCTAACTAATATTAGGTTTTTCATATGTGAACTTTCCTCCTCGTATAAACGTTTTTAAAAAGAATTCACATAGTCTCTTAAAGCTGATCCAATTCTTTCTAATAAGGAATCCATATCACGGGATTTGTTCAGTCTTTTCAGAGTGTTCCAAAAAATAAATATTCCAGCTATGCTCCCTATCAAGTTTCCTATAAAATCCGTCATCGTATCGAAAAGGCTTTCTTCTTGAGCCATTCTATATCCAGGATAGTCTCTAAAGATTAAATCCGAAATAAATTCTCCTATTTCCCAAAACACTCCCAATGTCATAACAATAGAAAAGGTAACAACAAATATTTTTAGAAAGAAAAAAGGCATTTTCATTTTGGCCCAGATTAGTTCAGAACCCATTACCAATGGATATATAAGAAATGAAAGCCAAATACCTCCAGTAATATGAAGAATAAAATCGTAAATTTTAAAATAATCATAAAAGTGGTACCACATCCCAAATACACTATGTAAAGAAATTTGAATTATTGTTACTGTACGAATCTCTTCAAGAATCGTAGACTTTGTTACCCATTCAAAAACCCATGTTAAATAAACTCCAAAGGCGCTTAAGAGATATCCTAAAAAATGTGGTAAGTTAAAATCCCGAAAGCTTCCTATAATAGGAATAAACACAACAAAAGAAAAAAATAAGTTAACCGCTCTTAAAACAGAATAAAACTTTGAACTTGAGGTAAACAAGGTTTCTTTCACCAAAGGATCTCTCACCAAAAAATGATGGATTTTGTCAAATTCTATTTTTGCTTTTTTCAATGTTTTTGAAAACCTTGGTGTAATCAGTATCACCTCATTTTGAGTTCTTTGCATATTCTATAATTTATTTTAATTATACCATTTAGATACAAAAACAAAAAAAGCAGCGAACTAATTCGCTGCTATGAGGGGATGATACGACTATGGTGGCTCCGGGTGAGGGATTCGAACCCCCAACCTAGTGGTTAACAGCCACCCGCTCTACCGTTGAGCTAACCCGGAAAAAATAAAAACTCTTCAAAATCTAAAAATGATTATATCATCAAAATGGTGTTTTGTCAACATTTTTATTTTTATCTACAGGGACTACTTCACCAAGAGTAACAAACCTTTTAGCCCCAGTTATTTGAGGTACATTATTTTTTCGTCCTTTGTAAGTCTGATAAGCTAATATTGCAAACGCTACCGATTCTTTAGCATCACTTGAAAAACCTAATTCTTCTAAAACCATCACGGTAGCTTTTTCATCTATCATCTTTTTTACATAATATTTTATCATCGATATCAAAGTAGGATTATAACTTCCACCACCAGAAATTATAACTTGGTCTATGTTAGTGCCTATAAATCTTAGATAGGCATCGGCAATCGATTTAGCGGTAAAAGCTGTTACGGTTGCAACAATATCTTCGTCGTTTAATTTCATACTTTTTCCTCTGTTTATTATCTCTTGGGCATACTTTAACCCAAAAACTTCTCTTCCTGTGGTTTTGGGAGACTCTTTTTTTATAAAAGGATGAGCCATTAGTTCTGCTAAAAGCGTATCAGAAATCTTCCCGTTTTTGCTAATCTTTCCATCTTTGTCATAATTTTGCTCGCCGTTGCTTAGAATCTGAACTACTCCATCTATAAGCATATTCCCTGGGCCTGTGTCGGTACCTTTTATATCTTCTATCTTGGCATTTTTTGGTATATAGGTGAAGTTTCCTATCCCTCCGATATTTTGCATAACCCTGTTGTAATCATCATTTTTAAACAAAATATAATCAACATAAGGTACAAGTGGCGCTCCTTGACCACCAGCTGCGATATCTCTTGCTCTAAAGTTGGTTACGGTGGTAGTTCCTGTTTTTTCTGCTATTACACAAGCTTCACCTATTTGAAAAGTGGAGATAAAATCATCACTTACATAATGGTATATAGTCTGCCCATGGGAACCTATTAAACTAACATCTTGCATATTTAAACCTTTTGATTCCACAACTTCTTTGGCGGCTTGAGAAAACAATTCTCCAAGCTCGAAATTCAATATGCAGATTTTATCAACGCTACCCGTTTTGGGATCAGAACATTCTAGAATTTTTTCTCGCATTTTTTTACTATAAGGTGTATTTATAAAATTAACAACTTTTACATTTAACTTTTGTGGCCCTTCTTCTGTTATTTCAACTAGTGCAGCATCTATTCCATCCACTGATGTCCCTGACATTAAACCTATCACCAACATAATATCTTCTCCTTTTACTTCTAAAGTGTTCATTTATTAATGATCTTTTCGAAAAATTATATTATTTATCTTATTTCTTATCACGTTCAATTCGGGTTTTTTTAAGAATCTATCGTAGTAAACAGAATTTGTCAAAAATATAGAAAATAATCCATCTTTTCTAATCCAAATGGATGTGCCTGTAAAGCCATTGTGACCGAATCCTGTACTATCAAGTGAGTATTGACATCCTGCAACAGGTGGAGCCATCCAGGCTATATGGGTAGTATTTTCCCCTCTTTTTACCAGAGTAGTGGTAAAAAGATCTAAGGTGTCTTTTGAGACTATTTCCCCACTTAACAAACTAATTATGAAAACTCTCAAATCACCAGTATTAGAGAATAAACCTGCGTTACCACTCACTCCACCTAAATAGTAGGCAAGTTCATCTTCGACTACACCCTTTAACCTTTTACCTTCTCGGATAGATGTGGATACAGCTTTATCTTGATTCTTTGGATTGAAACAAGTATTTTCCATTCTTATTTTTTTAAAAATATCTTCGACGTACTCTTTGAAATGCTTTTGAGTAACTTCTTCAACAATTTTCATAAGTGTTATAAAATTTAAACAAGAATATTCATAACACTTGTAGGCATTTTCTTGGGGTTGAATATTGATTATCTGCTTAAGCAACTCTTCTCCTTGATACTTTTCCCATAGATTTGAATAAGCTTGTATTCCAGAAGTATGAGTTAATAATTCGAAGATAGTAATCTCGCTTTTTGGACTACTTACCTCTATGAATTTACCAATTTTATCTTCTAATTTTATTTGTTTTTCATCTATTAGTTTCATCACTGCGGTTGCAGTTCCTACAACTTTGGTAACGCTTGCTAAATCAAAGATGTCCTCTTCTGTAAGTTTTTCTTTTTCATCCTTTGTTCCGTAAGTATTTTTATACAATAACTTTTCATTTTTACCTATTAAAATGGATGCTCCTGTATACACATTATTTACTCCTGATGAAACAATTTCGTTTAAAGATTCGATATCTTTTTCTTTCAAATCATCACTTCCTTTCGAAATCTTCTATAAATCTTTCTAAGATACCATCACAAACCACATAAGAGTCTAATCTATCTACCTCGTTTTTTATATCAACTTTTTCGTTAGAGCTAAGCAAGTTACTAGCGACTCCTGCAAGCTGGGAAAGCTTTTTTAGCCATGGATGTATATCTTCATATAACTTTTTATCTTTTATATATCTTAATTTTCCTTCAAGATTGCTCAATCTCTCTAAGTATTCCTTTAACTCTTTTTTCTTATTCAAGGAATCGTTTCTGAATTCTCTTATAAGACTTTTCAACTTAAATGATGTCTCCCCAAAAATTCTCGATTTTAGAAAATTTTCACTGAATAATTTCATATCTTCAAAAAAGTCTGACCCTATCAAATTAAAAATAGACTTGTTCCATGAACACAAAGGATCGTACGCTTGTGAGTTCCAAAGATAATCTGCTATTGTTTGCAAGGCAAGCATCGATGCATAGGGCTGGTTCATCGGATTTGAGATAACCCCTTTTACTTTTGATATACACAAGTCATTTTCCCTGTTCATTAAAGGGGCTAAGAAAAGTTCGCCTTGATCTGCATCATTTACCGGATAATTATCCCATAAGATCAAATCATGGCCAAACTGTTTTGAAATCTTATCTGCGTTTTTTCTACTTACCCTTTTTGACCATACACCTTTCCCTGTCCAGATTACAGGAATTTCAGGATTTAAGTTTTCTTTCATCGTCCTTCTGTACAACGAATCTTCTTCCTGCCAGTATTCCGTTGGACAAAAATACAAGTTAGTCTCTGAATCTTTCCTTTTTAAAAATTCGTATAACTTATTTGCTACATATGTCTGAGCCAAACCATAATTCCCCTCAAACCTTCTTTCATCTTCCTCGTAATTCAGCTTTTCACGGATATCATCGAAAAGAATAGCAAATTTTTTTACACCTTTACTTAAAATCTCATAGTATTTTTTGCACAATAAATCAAACTCTTTTTGATCACCAAATTTCATGCTAAGTCCAGGACTTACACAAAACACAAAATCGACAAAATTGTCTTTTGAGACTTTTATTAGCTCATCTATTTTTTCTATTTCTTCTTCTGGATAATCCTCGCGCCATTTTTCCCTGTGATATGGATCATCTTTTGGAGCGTACCAATAAGTATTCATTTTATTTCTTCCACAAAAATTTATCATATCCAATCTGTTTTGATGGCTCCATGGTTCTCCATAAAAACCTTCAATTATTCCTCTCATTTTAAAAGAAGGAGAATCTAATATCTCAACTATAGGAAGAAGTTTATTCTCAAAATCAACAAGTTGTCTTAGAGTTTGTAATCCATAGAAAATACCTTTCTTAGATTTAGAAAAGATTTTAACCGTTCTATTTTCTTTTTCAACTTTCATTAAATAGCTTTCTACATCCATAATATCAATACTTAACTCTATATCGTTACTTTTGATAAATTCCTTTAAGTCTTTTTCAGAAGGGGAAATAAAAGTTTCTATTTTTAAGTCGGTACTATCTGAATCTCTTACAAAAACAAAATGGTCAGTTGGAAAAAGCTTAATGAAACTTTCTTCTTCAAAATTTTTGAAAATAGAAAGCTTTGAACTTTCAAAGTGAATATTTGCTCCTTCATAGAATAACTTTTTAGGTTTGGGATTCAATCTAAGAAATAAGTCCATTAAAACTCCTCCTTTTCAATATGAAATAAATACTGTTTTTTTAAATTCTAAAACTTGTTTTAGCGCCCCTTCGCTCCGCTCCCCACCCTTGTTTTATTTCTAAAATATTCTAATATGGGATAAAGTAATTACTTTATTATCAATAAACGTTTTTTGTATTATACCATATTTATTTTTTAAAAAGTTCATCTTTTTCACAGATATGATATAATTAAACAAAACTTATTAAACTAGGGGGTGTGTTTTATGAAAAAATTACTTGTTTTAATGTGTGTTTTGATGGTTGGTTTATTCGTTTTTTCTGAAGAAGTTATAACTTTAAATTTGATTGAAGCCTTTTCAAGCCCCTACAGAACTCCTACCTTAAACAATATAATACAAATGTTCGAGACTTTGAATCCTGGGGTAAAAATCAATGTCATTTCTCCACCTTACGAAACAGCCTATCAAAAGATCAATTTAATGGTAAGTACAGAACAACCACTCGATATCGTAGAGATAGGTGACTGGGATTTAAGTGCTTTAGCTGCTATGGGAAAGTTAGAAGATTTAACTCCTTATATCGACTCTTGGCCTGAAAAAGATGACATGGTCGAAGGGGTTTTAGAAGCTGCTAGCATTTACCAGGGTATCCCCTATTTGTTGCCTCATGGCATTTTTGTAAAAGCACTCTTTTACAGACCAGATATTTTGGCAAGATACGGGATTGAAAGTTATCCAAAAACAATGCCTGAACTGTACGAAATATCAAAGAAATTAACAGAATCGGGCAAAAATCAGTATGGTTTCGCATTTAGAGGCAAGGGTTATCCAACGGCATTTATTGATATTGTTTTAACTTCATTCTTTGATGACATAGATCCAAATAATATGTATTTAACTAAATCCGGTGAAATTATTTTTGAAAACCCACGGGCCGTAGAAGCGTTAAATTTCTATGTCAGTTTGTATAAAGACACAGCTCCAAAAGATTCAATTAATTGGGGATGGGATGAGCAAGTTAATTCGTTTGTTTCGGGTATAACACCACTACTATTTCAAGACCCTGACACAACTGGCATGCTAAACGAAATGCTCCAACCTGGCCAATATAAAACTGCCCCACTTCCTTTAGGAACAAGTGGGAAAGTTTATCCAACCTTTGGATTCGTAGGCTGGGGAATTCCTACATACTCAGAACATAAAGATTTGGCTTGGAAATTCATTAAATTCGTTGCTTCAGCTGAAATAAATGGTTATTGGAGCAAGAGTTATGGTGCTTTACCAGTTTTACAATCAGTCTATACTTACGATCCGTATTTCAGCTCAGATCTTTTTGAAGGTTGGACCAAAATGTTTGACGATCCGGAACATTATCAATTCACAGAATACCCTTTAGATAACGAAAATTGGGGAAAGTGGAATGAATTCCAGGAAAAAACAATGCAACAAGTATTGCTCGGAAAACTTTCCGTAGAAAACTGCTTGAAGCAGTGGACAGATTTTTGGAAAGATACTGGCATTAAATAGGTGGTTTAATTGAAACGAAAAAAATTTATTTTTTTCTTGTTATTGCCCACTTTGTTATTAATATCTTTTATCATTTTATACCCCACTATCAGTGGGGTAATGTTATCTTTTAAAAATTACTCCCTTTATAACTTCCAAAATATTGAATGGATAGGTTTCGAAAATTTTAAAGTCATTTTTTTTTCTGATCCTTTTTATATAAATACTATTTGGAACACCCTGGAATGGGTTTTATTCTCCGTGTTTTTCCAGTTAATCTTGGGTTTTATTCTAGCCCTTTTGATGAAAGAACCTTTTAAAGGTAGAGGTATATATGCAGGACTAGTTTTTTATCCATGGGCAATTTCTGGGTTTGCCATAGGCTTAATTTGGTCATGGTTGTTAAATGGTCAATTCGGGGTTATCAATGATATATTAATAAAAATTGGAATCATTGAAGAAAACATTAGTTTTCTTTCGGACCCTTCGTTAGCAATGTTTTCTGTTATTTTAGTGAATGTCTGGTATGGAATACCTTTTTTTGCCATCATGATTTTAGCAGCATTACAGTCAGTTCCTGATTCTCTTTACGATGCAGCGGAAATCGACGGCGCAGGTTACTTCACAAAGCTTTTTAATATCACTATACCATATATTAAACCCACTCTGATAAATACTATTTTATTGAGAACTATATGGGTTATGAATTTTCCTGATATCATTTACGGCATGACACGTGGTGGGCCTGCTGGAAGCACAGAGATTTTGGCTGTAAAGATGATAAATACCGTTTTTTATGAATCCGACTACAGTAAAGCTGCAGCACATGGTGTGGTTATTATTTCAATTCTTTTCATTTATACTATCATGTACTTAAAATTAACTTCTAAACGGGAGTTTAGCTTATGAAGAAAAAATTTTTCCCTAAAGTTATACGTATAATTTTACTCTCTATGTTTTTTATTTTTGCAATTTTTCCGTTATATTGGATTGTAATAACTTCGTTAAAACCTACACAGGAAATATACTCCTTTCCAATTAAGTATTGGACAAATAATCCCACGCTCTTTGGATACAAAAGATTATTTGAATTCGTGAATTTTAAAAGGTATTTTGTTAACAGTATTTTCGTATCTTTAGGCGCTTCCTTTGCTTCAACAATATTTGCCATGTTAAGTGGGTATATACTTTCAAGAAAAGAATTCAAATGGAAATATTCTATTATATTATTTTTATTTTTTTCTCAGATGATCCCAACTTATTTAATCATGGTTCCACAATATACAATGTTTTCAAATTTAAATTTGATCAACAAACTTATAAGTTTAGTAATAATTTATAGTGGTTTTGGAGCTGCTTTTAGTACAATAATGGCTAAGGGTTTTTTTGATAGAATTCCAAAAAGTATCGAAGAAGCCGCTTTAATTGACGGATGTAATGAAATCCAATCTCTATTTAAAATCACTATTCCCTTAATGTTACCTGGTTTATCGGCTATTCTCAGTTTTTCTTTTGTGAATAACTGGAACGAGCTGTTTACTGCTGTGATGTTTTTAAACACCTCCGACAAATATACCGTACCTGTAGGGCTATATTCTATTGTATCAAAGGCAGGTGTTCAGTGGAATGTGCTAGGTGCGGGGATTGTGATCGCTCTTTTACCAACAATCATAGTATTTGCTATCTCGCAAAAATATATTATTGCAGGGCTTACACAGGGAAGCTTAAAAGATTAATATTGTAAATGATTTTTATAACTTAATTCCATCTTAAAAATTCAAAAGCGGTGATAAAAATGAAATTTTTAGGAATAGACGGCGGTGGTACTCACATAGCTGCCAGTTTGATCAACGAAAGCGGAGATATATTAAAAAAAATTGAGATAGAAACAGGTGTCAATCTCACCTCTGTTGATCAAGAAAGACTGAAAAGAATTATAAGTACAGTTAAAGCAAAAACTACCGAAGTTGATGGAATAGTAGTAAGTTTCTCAGGTGCTGGAACATCCCAAAGAAAAATACAACTATTAGATATTTTTAAGGAAATTTTTGACATCGACAACATCGTCGTATATAACGATGGTGAATCTATTCTTTACTCACTTTTCAAAGGAAGTAGTTTAGCGATTGTTATCGCAGGCACGGGGTCTTTGATCATCGGTATGGATAAAGATCAAAATATGGTAAGAAGCGGTGGTTGGGGGCATCTTTTTGACGATGTAGGAGGAGGTTTTTGGATATCCACAAGAATCATTCAGGAAGCCTTCAGATTCAGAGACAAATTAAGAGAGTTCGATCCTATTTTTAATCTACTTCTAAAATTTTACTCTTGTGAAAATATTGAAGAACTTACCTCTTTACAAGGAAAAAAAGATTTTAAAACAATCATTTCTTCGTTCACCAAAAAAGCTTTAGAAAAGCCAACAAACCTTGTTGAAGAAATAATTAATGAAGGTATTTCTGATTTAACTTTAAGATGTAAAAAGATTTTAGATTCTTTGGGTATTAATGATCTTTATTTGAGTGGAAGTCTTTTTAAGTCTGAATATTACTTACAAAAATTTCAAGAATTTATGTACAATTATTCATTACACCCGTCGAATTTTGATGTAAGTGAACAAATGGCATTATTAGCTAGAAAGTATTTTTTAACCGAATAAAACTTCTTTTCATTATTTTAAAAAATATACCTCACCCAAAAAGATAGAAAGATATAAACTCTGATAATTTTTATATTTTATTAAGACCTTGTGTGATTTTTACAGCCAATGAAAGAGAGTCCAAATAAGTAGTACTCGAATTTAAAGTATAAACAGAAAGAGGCATTATAAATGTACCATGAATATCGAACCCCTCAAAATCTCCATTGGGCTTTTTCTGCTTAAAGCCTGTCCCTTGATGTATTACATAGTATTCATTTCCGAATTTACCTAGATACATCATCACATGACCTTTCATAAAAAGAAGATCCCCAGTTTTTAAACCATCCAATATTATTTTTCTATCCTCTGTTTGCTGAGGAAAAGAAATTTTTTCAGCTGGATTCATGTTTCCTTGATACTTAGTATCTCTTGGTAAATATACTCCAAAACACTTAAATATATCCATTATGAAACGCAAACAATCTCTATTGTAATCACTTCCCCCCCCAGCCATATCTTTCACCAACCATTTTAAAGGCTTGCTTAATTAAATTTTTCTGCGTGAAATCAGAGAAAGAAGCTTTTACTTCTTTTGCTGAGGAAATTGGAAAAATCCCATACTTTTCATTGGTCAATTTTCTTTAAAGAGGGATTTTTACCGGATAACACCCTTCAGGAAATAAGGTGTTCATTTTAAAATAAAATCTATTTGTTTCAACCTCATTTGCTAAAACTAACTTATCCCCCATCTGAAAATGAAATTTACCAATTGTAGGCAACTCCTCAGTACAAACTTTACTTTCCATCAATATTAGAGTTCTTGCTGATTTATTGTAATCAAAAAATGTCTTTTTAGAAACTTCAATTAAATCTTTGGTGTTTATCCACCCTGAATAAAAAGACTTCTGAACAAAATACCAATTCAGTTTAAAACTTCTTCTATAAATTAAAATCGGTTCCCCAGGCGAAAGAGTAGTGAGCCTAGTAATATCATGAAAAGGATAATTTGGTGTTATTCCCAATGGATATTTAAAAGGCAGGGCTTTTAGGGCGCTTCTATCATTTATTAAACCAAAAGATATAAGAATATTCGCCAAAATCCCTTTTTTGAAATCTTGAAAATACGAAAGAAACTCTTTTAACATATCTTTTTTGAATGACCTTATTTTTTCACCATCTTTGAAAAATAAATTTTCTTCAATTATTTTTTTCTAAATTTTCCATTGGCATTACCTTTTCAATTTCATTTATAAAATCATATGCTGTTATTTCATTTTTTGGATTAGAGAAATCGTAATAATAGTTTTCTAAATCAGATTCAACCATCTTCTTATAAAGAAGATGGTTGACTGATTTTATTTCATAATCATCCATCAAAATTTCATCAGCGTTATTTAATCTACCTATCCAAAAATCGGGATCATAAAACCTTTTATCTTTCTAAATGAGTACATATAAATTCATTTACCACTTTTTATCTCCATTTGTTATTTTCGATGTCCCTTTTTATTAAATCATCGTAAATTTCTCTTCTTGTTATCAACTTATATTTCCCATTGTTAACTAAAACAATGGCAGGTTTTAGAAAACCATTATTATTACTTGACATCGAATAAGTATAATCTCCAGTAGATGGGATCGCTAACAAATCTCCAGGTTTTATTTACGGAAGACAAGTCTCTTCAATCAAAATATCTCCTGATTCACAAGCCCTACCAGCTATTGTAACCTTTTCTAAGTTGATTGTATATTTTGGTCGATTTGCAATAAATACCTCATATTTTGCACCATACAATGCAGACCTAATATTATCAGCCATGCCTCCATCAACAACCACATATTTTTTATTTTCTGTTCTCTTGATTGTGCCGACAGTGTGGTTCCAGCTCTAGAAATAATATATCTACCTGGTTCTACTATTATTTTTGGAGAAGGATAATGAAATTTACTTGATAAAAATCTAACTTCTTGAATAACTCCTTTTATAGCATCCTGAATATCTATAGCTTTTTCAAAAGTCGAGTGTGCTACACTAAATCCCCCACCAATATCAATTTCTGGTAAAACAGCCCCTGTTTCTTCTCTTATTTTGTTCAAAAGATCAAAAAAAGTCTTTACTAACTCCACATCAGGTCCTGATTCGTTTATTTGAGAGCCTATATGTGCATGAATACCTTTTATCTCCAAATTTTCAGAATTTTTAATGGATTTAATCAATTTCAAGATTTCATCAAAAGGCATCCCAAACTTGGAATTTTTTTGACCGGTTGAAATATACTCATGAGTGTCTGGAGTAATGTTGGGGATAACCCTAAAGTAAATTTTTGTTTTTTTTCTTAATCTTTTACTGATCTTTTCAATGTTTCTAAATTCATCTTCATTATCAACTATAATGTGACCTACATCATTCTCTAGAACCATGACTAATTCTTCATTAGTCTTACTGTTCCCGTTAAAGAAAATTTTGTTTGCAGGAAAAGAATTATGAAAGGCTATATAAAATTCTCCTCCTGAAACCACTTCTAAAGACACATTCTCACTTTGTAAAATTCCACAAAGCTCTGTATTCAAAAATGCCTTCGATGCATAAGCGATTTCATAATTATTATAATCAACGCTTTCGAAGGCACTTTTTAACTTTTTGATATTCTCTCTTATTTGAACTTCATCCAACACTAACAGAGGAGTTCCAAACTCATTAGCTAAGTGAGTACTTTTTACCCCAGAAATCTCTAAAACACCATCTTTATCTATTAACATACAAAAAACATCTCACTTTTCTGTTATCTACCTGTAAGTATGGAGGTAGCCAATTCTTGCATTTGTCCATAGCAAATTGATAATAATTCATACACCACAGCTTATTGAAGTTTGATTTGTACTCGTCTCGTAATATATACCTTTTTAGCTGGTAAACAAAAAGTCAATCGTATAAATGACAAGCTACTCTATGCCCTTCTCCTAATAATTCTGGCTTTATTTGCTCGCAAATTTTCATTTTATATTTGCATCTTGTACGAAAAGGACAACCAGAAGGCGGATTGACAGGACTTGGAGGTTCCCCTTGTACAGAAACTTTATCTAATTTTCTGTTTTTGGGGTTCCAACTTGGCATGGAATTCATCAAAACTTTGGTATAAGGATGTAGAGGATTTTGAAATAACTCCTCCGAAGTTGCCTCTTCTAAAATATTTCCTAAATACATTACAGATATTTTATCACTTACATGATATATTAAATCTAGGTTATGGGAAATAAAGAGATAAGAAATTTTAAAATCTTTTTGGATTTTTTTTAATACTTCGATTATTTGATTTTGAACAGATACATCTAAAGCAGATGTTGGTTCATCACATACAATTAATTTTGGTCTTAAGGCCAAAGCTCTTGCTATTGCAATCCTTTGCCTTTGCCCTCCACTGAACTCATGAGGATACCTTTTTGTATAAGAAGGACTAAGACCAACTCTTTGTAACAACATTTCAACATATTCATTTTCTTCTTTTTTATTTTTAAATACTTTATGAATTTGCAAAGGTTCTTTTATTATTTCATCTATGGTAAGCCTTGGATCCAGAGACTCATACGGATTCTGAAAAATCATTTGTACATTTTTTCTAAAGGTATCCTTTATAGTCTTATCAATTTTTTTTGTTATATTATACTCATTGCCATTTTCACTATAATAATATAGTTCTCCTCCTGTTGGTTCGTATATCTTTGTAATTATTCTACCCAATGTTGTTTTACCACAACCGGACTCCCCCACAATTCCTAATGTTTTAAATTCCTCCACTTCAATATCAACGTTTTCCAAAGCCTTGACATACCCTTTGACTTTTAAAAATACTCCTCCTCTAATTGGAAAATATTTTTTAATATTTTTAGCTTTTATTATTTTCAAGTTCGTCACCTCTGTTTCCAAACAACCAACAGGAAACTAAGTGCCCTTCATTTACAACAGTTTCCTGTGGTTCACTTTCTCGACAAATCTCCATAGCATATTCACAACGGGGATGAAATCTACAACCAACTGGGAATTGTTGAGGATTTGGAACGGTACCTCGAATATAAGGAAGAGATTTTGCTTTGTATTCTTTTTTAATTTTTGATTTCATTAAGCCAATTGTATAAGGATGTTTTGGATTTTCAAAAATCTCCATGGTACTACCTTTTTCTACTATTTTACCTGCATACATTACATGCACTCTGTCAGCCATTTCAGATATTACTCCAAGGTCATGGGTTATGAAAATTATTGAATTTCCAAATTCTTTTTGAATGGATTTCATCAGATTCAAAACTTGAGCTTGAACAGTAACATCCAAGGCAGTAGTTGGTTCATCAGCAATTAAGATTTTTGGGTTTGTCAAGAGATTTAAAGCAATCATAGCTCTTTGAAGCATTCCTCCACTCATTTCATGGGGGTACTCATCATATCTCTTTTCTGGCTCAGGAATGCCTACCCTCTTCATCATCTCTATACCTTGAATTCTACTTTCTTGTTTTGATAGTTTTAAATGCGTTTTACATACTTCAGACATTTGTTCCCCTATGGTAAATAAAGGATCAAAGGAAGCCATTGGTTCTTGGAAAATCATTCCTATTTCTTTTCCTCTCAATTTCCTAATATTTACTTCTTCCGCTTGTAATATATTCCATCCATTGTACAGAATTTTCCCTGACAAAATCGTAGATTTAGCATTCAATAATTTCATAATTGCAAGGTTGGTTACCGTTTTTCCACATCCGGATTCTCCAACTAAGCCTAAAGTCTCTTTCTCTTTCAATACAAAGCTAATATCATCAACGGCTTTAGAAATACCTTCAAAAGTTTTAAAGTATATCTTCAAATGTTCCACTTGTAAAATATTGTTTGTTTTGATCACGCTCTTTCGCCTACCTTATAAGGATCTACAGCGTCTCTCATAGATTCTCCAACGAAATTAAAGGAAAGTACAGCAATGACGATAAAAATCCCTGGTATTAAGAGCCAAGGGTAAGAAGAAAGAGCAGAAAGAGATTGGGCTTGACCAAGTAACAAACCCCAACTTGTCATTGGTTCTTTGACTCCTAAACCCAAAAAACTCATGGAACTTTCTCCTAGGATCATTCCGGGAATGGATAAGGTAGAAACAACTATTAAATAAGACATTGTATTTGGAATTAAGTGCTTAATAACTATCCTAAAGCCTGATGCTCCCATGGTTTGAGATGCCAAGATAAACTCTTTCTCCCTTAAACTTAAGACCATCCCCCTAACTACCCTTGCAACCCCCATCCATCCAATAAATGACAAAACCAATACTATACCAAAATAAATCATCGTACTTGGCCACTCAGGTGGCAAAATCATTGCAAGCGCCAACCATAAAGGAATTCTTGGGAAGGATCTCAGTAATTCAGTAAATCTTTGAATAATTACATCGATCCAACCCCCATAGTACCCAGATATAGCACCTAAAATTGCACCTATTAGCACACTTATAAAAGTTCCTACAAGTCCTATTGTCATGGACACTCTAGAGCCATATATAATCCTAGAAAATAAATCTCTTCCAAATTTATCAGCACCAAACAAAAATAACATAGCGTTTGAATCTTTTGGAATACCAAAAAGATGGATATCACTTTCTATTATGCCCCAAAATTTGTAAGTATCTCCTTTCACAAAAAATTTTATTGGAATTATTTCACTTTTATCCTCTACATATTTCAATTGGAGAGTAACCGCATCTCTTTCTTTCTTCAAAGGATGTATATAAGGTCCAACAAATTTATCTTCATAAAACCACCTTATCTTAGTTGGAGGTGCATATGTGTAACTACTGTTCGAAGTAGTGTAAGAATAGGGAGCTATAAATTCAGCAAATAAAGTAAATATATATAAAATAATAAGAATTATTAAACCTATTATACCTAATTTATTTTTAAAAAAAGCATTTACAATTCTTTTGGTTTGATCCTTCAAAAAAAGCACCTGCCTTCTCTTGGTTATAAAGTTATACATTAGCTAATTCTTATACGCGGATCCAGCATAGCAAGGGCAATATCTGCTATCAAATTCCCAATTTGCGTCATAAAAGCGATAAACATTAAAAAAGTCATAACTAAATATTGATCATGATTTAATAACGCATTATAAAAAAATGGTCCCATCGTAGGTAAATTTAAAACTATTGCGGTAATTATTGTTCCACTAAAAATATCAGGTAATTGCATTCCAGCCATACTCACCAAAGGATTTACAGCATTTTTTATTATATGATGTCTTACGTCTTTTTCTTCTAAACCACGAGCTTTCAAAGAAGTAACAAATGGGGCATTAATGAAATCCAACATGTTACCTCTCATGACTCTCATTAAACCAGCTAGACCTGCAGTACCTACTACTACTACAGGGAGCCAAATATGTTTCAAAAGATCCATTATTTTTGCCCAACTCCATGGAGCTCCTATAAATTCAGGGGAAAACAATCCTCCAACTGATGTTGCGCCCATTTGCAAAGCTAGCCACATCAAAACTAATGCTAGAAAAAAGTTTGGAATTGAAATTCCAATAAAGCCTAAAAAGGTAAGGGTGTAATCTCCAGCAGAATATTGATGTAAAGAAGTGTATATGCCAGCAGGGACTGCTATAATCCACTGAAATATAATGGTAAGAAGGGCAATAGATACTGTCCATCCCATTCTTTCCCAAATTAACTCCCCAACGGGTCTTTTATAAGCAAAAGAATAACCAAAATCACCTTTAGTTATAATTCCTTTAATCCACATCCAGTAACGCTGAGGAGCAGGTTTATCAAGTCCTAAGGATTTTTGCAATTGAATTACTTGCTCAGGAGATACACGAGGATTGTTAAGATACTGAGTTGCAAAATCACCAGGTTGTAGCTCAGTAATAACAAAACAAATTACCGAAATAAAGAACATCATTGGTATCATAATTAATAATCTTCTAATAATAAAAGTTTTCATTATTAAATCCTCCAAAGAACTTTAATCTTTTCGACTCCCAAATCTCAAAAGAGAGAGGAAGAACCCTTCCTCTCTCTTTAAAATAGCCACTATTTTTTAAATATAGTTTCATTCAGATAGACGATAACTCCTTCTTCATTAACAAAAAAGTTTGAGAGATCTGATTGTTTGGCTGATAATTCCATACCTTTACAAACATATATGAATGGTACATAGTAAGCATAAAGAGCTTGCCAGTCATCATAGTAGATTTTTCTTAGTTTCTGATCCATAGTTATCTGAGCCTTCTCGAAGTCTTCAAAAATCCTTAATTCCCACTCTAACATTTCTTCAAATATAGGTTCACTAGTTTCTTTATTCATGGTTGAAAGGTGGTTGTAATATAAATGATTTCCGGGTTGCCATATTGCCTTTCTTAATTGTGGATCGGGTTGATTTCCAAAAGCTCCTATGGCAGCTTCATAATCTCCAGATAAGGTACTTTGTGAAACCAATGTTCGATCTAATATCTGAAGATGAACTTTTACCCCAATTTTTTCCAAATCCTGGGAGAAGATGTAAGCAATATCTTGATGTTCTTGAACGTTTGAAGAAGTTAAAACAAATTCAAATCTCTCACCAGTGGGTAAATCTCTCCATCCATCATTATTTCTGTCTTTTATGCCAATCGAATCAAGCATTTGCTCAGCCATTTTTAAATCATATGATCTTCTAATACCTTCAATATTGGGATTGTAAAAAGCTTTGTTACTAGGAAGAACAGGTGTCCCACCATAAACTGCTAATGTATTATATACTTCTTCTATTATTCTATCTCTATCAAGGGCATATTCCATAGCAAACCTGAATCTTTCATTTCTAAATATATCTTTTAATTCTGGAACTTTGGTATCAAAATTAAAGGTAATGTGTACAGGACTAGGTGTTGGCTTTACTGGTTCTCCTTTAAAAACCTTTATCTTCCCTTTAGATAATTCTTCTTGCTTTAAATAAGGATAATCTTTCGGGGATACTGACATATAATCGATTTGACCGGCTAAAAATTGGGCAGTTGCAACTTCATTATCTTGAATCACTAAATAAACCAACTCATCCACGTACGGCAGCTTGTTCCCCCACTTGTCTACTTTCCAATAGTATGGGTTTTTTTCTAAAACAACTTTTTGATCCGTTACATATTCTTTTAAAACGAAAGGCCCAGTCCCTACTATTTCCTGCGGAGGTGTATTAGTTAACCACAAACGATTAACAGAGCCCAAATCGTTTTTGTCAATCTTTGATTCTAATTTATGTTTAGGATAAATGTAAGCATGACTCAAAACATTAAAAAAAGCTCCATAAGGTTCTGGAAGATATGCTTTTACAGTTTTATCGTTCACCTTTTCCCATCTGACAAGTTCTCCTCCGATAGTAAATCTTGCTATTTCATTCCCTTCAGCGAATCTATTCATAATGAAATAATCCATACTAAATATTACATCGTCTGCAGTAAAAGGAACTCCATCGGACCATTTGATATCCCTTAAATGAAACAAGACTTCTTTTCCATCTTCTGAAATTTCCCAAGATTCAGCCAAAGCCGGTTCTATAATAAAGGTTGTAGCATTGAGATCAACTAATCCTCTCAAAAATTGGGCAGCAATTGTATATGCCGCATTATCCAAAGTACCATAATAATTGAAGGATTGAGGGGCACTTGATAGTCTTATGGTTAAAGTTCCCCCAAGCTTTGGCTTTTCTGGTGTAAACATCTCATCCACAACAAAATCAGAAGCACATACTCCTATACTTACCAAACTCAATACTAACAATACCAACAACATTTTCATACCAAATAACCTCCTTTAAATGATTTGAGGGTACAAGGAATATCGCTAATGTAAAACGATTTAATTTGTATTAAAGTAATGACTTTTATTTGATAAACTTTTACTTTCTAATTATACTACTATATTTTTTCTTTTGCAAATTAGAAATAATGAGCTATAGCCCTATAATCCAAAATAATTACCAATAATTGGGAATAATCACCCTTAATTAAGAAAAATAAAATTGACATATTGTTATGACTTAATATACAATATATATAATCAAAAAAGTGGAGGAGACTTTAAAATGATTCTTCAAGGTTTGGATATAATGGAAAAAGATGGATTCACAAAATTCAAAAACAAAAAAGTTGGTTTGGTAATAAATTATTCCTTTGTTAACAAAAATATGGAAGATGGTATAGAAATAATGTTGAAAAATGGAGTAGATATAAGAAAAATATTTACACCTGAACATGGAATATATGGTCTTGCTGATGGAGTTGAATACCCAGATCAGATTCATCCTGTATATAATATACCAATCATTAGCCTGTATGGAAAGCACAAAAAGCCCACGCAAGAAATGTTAGAAGATATTGACGTATTAGTGTATGATATTCAAGATGTAGGCTTAAGATTTTATACTTTTATATACACTTTAGCAAATACACTGATTTCCGCCCAAGAAAATAGTAAAAAAGTCATCATATTAGACAGAATAAATCCTTTAGGGAGAATTGTTTTTGGTTCACGAATAAAAAAAGAATATTCAACTTTTGTTGGTGGATATGAGCTCCCTTTAAGATACGGCTTGACACCAGGTGAATTGGCAAAGTATTACAAAAAATATCTTGGCCTTGATTTAGATCTTGAAATCATTCCTCTTGAAGGATGGAAAGGAGAATCATTTGAAAACACTAAATTGAGGTGGAATATACCTTCGCCAGCCCTTCCAACATTTGATTGTACCTTGGCTTACAGTGGAACTTGTCTCATAGAGGGGACTAATGTAAGTGAAGGAAGAGGAACTCCTAAACCTTTCTGCATCATAGGATCCCCCTGGACAGATGAAAACATTCTATACAAATTCATAAAAGAAAAATTCCCCAATTTAATTTTAAGAAAAAGGTATTTTATACCAAATTCTTCTAAATACCAAGGTGAATTGTGCAAGGGTATAGAATTTTTCCCTGAGATTAAAGATAATTTTACTATTGTTGCCGTAGAGATTATACGTCACTTAATTCAACAAAGAGGAGAATTTGCGTTCAGAAAATACATAGATAGAGGAAGTCAAACACAGAGAGATCATATAGAAAATTTGTTGGGAGAGGATAGAAAAATTTTCTTTGAGAACGATGATACTTATTTAGCTGAATGGTACAAGAACTCTCAAGAGTTCATTGATTTTTGTGAAGATATACTATTATATGGAGGATTAAGACTATGGAAAATTTAGAGAAGGCTTTGGGGAAATTATTCTTAATAGGGATTCAAGGCACCTCTTTAAATAGCGAAAATATGAAGGCTTTAAAGTCAATTTTGCCTGGTGCCATCATTTTCTTTTCACGAAACATTGAAGATAAATATCAACTTAGCAAGTTTATCGAAGATATAAAAAATTTTTTAGATTACGAACCCTTATTTTGCATCGATCAAGAAGGAGGAACGGTAACCAGGTTAAAAAAAGGATTTACTATTGTACCAAGCGCTATGGGGGTAACTGCAACCAGCGAACCAGAGAACGCTTACATTTCTGCAAATTTGCTTGCGAAAGAAATGTCGTCAGTTGGAATTGATTGGAACCTTGCTCCCGTTGTTGATATAAACAATAACCCAAAGAATTCCGTAATTGGAATTAGAAGCTTTTCTGATGATAAAAATGTGGTACTAAAATTTGCCCGTGAATATGTGAAAGGATTGCATGACGGAGGTGTACTTTCTTGCCTAAAACATTTCCCTGGTATTGGGAACGTCAACACCGATCCTCATTTAGATCTTCCCCAGGGTGAATCAAGCAAAGACGATCTTCTTTCAACGGAGCTATTCCCATTTTTAAATATTGATTCCCCTTCATGGATGCCTACTCATGTGTACCTTCCAAAGATACAAAAGAAAAAGGAACCTGCATCTTTATCAGAAGATATTTTAACAAACCTGGTAAGAGAAGAACTAAAATATAAAGGAGTTTTAATTGCCGATGATTTTGAAATGGGAGGAGTAGCAAACTTTTATACAGCTCAAGAGGCCGTAATAAAATCACTTAGTTCAGGAATGAACATAGTTAGTATCTGTCATTCTTTTGAGAAACAATCAAAAGCCAAAAACGCTGTATTAAGTAAGTATAAAAATGATGATAATTTTAAAAAGAAGATAAATTTATCACTAGAGAGAATCCACTCTCTAATGAAAATTTCAGCAGATCTGAAAGAGAAAAACAATAATAAAATATCTTTAGAAGAAGTCGGCAAAAAAGAACATATTAAATTAGCTCAAAATATTGTTGATAAATCTATCACTGTTCTTAATATGTCTCATGACACAAGATTTTTACCTTTAAAAAACGTTGATGAAATTTATTACTTTGCCAAAGAGTTGTCATCTTACGGAATTGAGGACAAAAGAACTCAAATTTCTTATATTATTGAGCCTATATCAAAAGAACTCAAAACCAAAGTAAACATCTTAGAAACAGGTAAAATAATCGACCATGAGGTAAGGGAAGAAATAATTCAAAATTCTAAAAACAAAAATATCTTGGTGCTAAGTGAAAATGCATATTTGCATTCAGAATTGGTTGAGCTAATAAGCAAAATGTCCCAAAAAACAAAAAAACTAATCTTAGTTGCTTTAAGAAATCCATATGACGTATTTATTCCCAAAGTAGAGTACGGAATTTGCACATACGGTTTTAATGAAAATATTCAAACTTCTTTACTTAAAATTCTAAAAGGAAAAATAAACCCAACTGGGAACTTACCAATTAAATGGAGGCCAAAATATGCTAGATAACCTGGAAACAGAAAAAAGCAACCCTAAGACTCAGAATTTAGATGGGATGGACATATATGAAATACTACGAATAATTAATCAAGAGGATTCCACAATAGCGTTATCCATCACCGAAAATTTAGAGAATATCAAAGATGTGGTTGTTAACTGTATTTCAGCAATTAAGAATCACGGAAGAATCATATATGTTGGTGCAGGAACGAGTGGTAGAGTAGCTGTTGTAGATGCGGTAGAAACAGTTCCAACTTTTGGTATAGATTCAGGAATCTTTCTTCCCTTAATCGCGGGAGGAGAAAAAGCCTTCTTTGAAGCTACAGAACATGTTGAAGATTACGAAGAAGGTGGAAAAAAAGACTTAGAAAAAAATAAAGTCCGTTCCGAAGATTATGTAATAGGAATAACTGCCAGCGGGCGAACACCTTATGTAAAAGGTGCTTTATCCAAGGCAAAAGAAAAAGGATGCAAAACGGCTTTAATTTGTAACGTAAAAAATCCTGAATTGATGGAAATCTCAGACATTGTAGTTTCTTTGAGAACAGGTCCAGAAGTTATTTCAGGTAGTACAAGAATGAAAGCTGGCACAGCCCAAAAAATGGTTTTAAATATGATAAGCACTGTCACTATGATAAAACTTGGAAAGACTTTCAAAAACTATATGGTGGACGTAAAAATCATGAATCAAAAATTAGAAGAAAGAGCAGTAAGAATAATTTCTGAGGTAACTGGGTTGGACAAAAAAACCTGTAAAGAGTATTTAATCAAGGCTGATATGAAACCCAAATTGGCGATATTGATGATTTTATCTGGAAAAGACAAAGAATTTTGTATCGAAGCTCTAAAGAAAAACGAAGTATTAAGTGAAGCGTTGAAAACATTAAAGAATTAAACTCATACGAAAATCCCCAAATTCGGGGATTTTTTATCAAAATATATTACACTTTTGTTTGAAGATCTCAAACACTTGATCGACCTCATAGGTATTTATCACATCTTTCGCTTCAAGCCAACTTTTAAGTCCAATACCCACTCCACATTTTACGTCTTGTAGTCCTTTCACTCTATGAGCGTCCGGGTATATAGAAAATTTAACCCCTTTTTCTTTAGCATGTTTAACCTATCTCCAATCTATATTTAATCTTTAACCTCTTTTAGTTTGTTATTCCTGACTAATACTTCTATATCTTCATCAAGAGTTTCTAAAGCACGTGCCGCATTATAATATGCTCTGATTTTAAAAGGGTTTCCTCCTTTTAATCCCAGTAAAAGACTTATTTCATTGAGAATATCGCTAACTGTTTTTTTATCCAATTTACTTTAGCTTCCCTTCCCTCAGCATCCCACCCAGATAGGATTGGGTAGGGCTGGGAAAGTAGCTACTCTCATCAATATTATATCATTCTTAACGTCCATTTTAAAACTATTATTCTGATGATATAATCGTTTAAATTTAGTAACTCAAATAAATTAAGGGGAGTGAAAAAATGGCAGATATGCTGGTGAAACTTTATGATTTGAATTACGATGAAAAGGTATTTACTGAATTAAAAGATTCAAAACTAACAGTACGGAGAGCAAAAGCACCAGAAAAGTTTATTGTTTTAAATTGGATAAAAAAAGAATTCGGTGATCACTGGGCAAGTGAATGTGATGTATCTTTTTCTAACAAACCTATCAGTTGTTTCATAGCTTTAGACGAAGATAAAAACAAAATTATTGGTTTTTCTTGTTTCGATGCTACATGTAAAAATTTTTTTGGTCCAATGGGAGTAGACAAAAATTACCGAGGAAAAGATATTGGTAAAGCCTTGCTTTTAATAGCTCTAAAGAGCATGGAAGAAAGTGGTTATGCATATGCCATAATTGGAGGAGTTGGTCCTGCTAAATTTTATGAAAAAGTAGCGAACGCTACATTAATAGAAAATTCTGAACCAGGATTTTATAAGGGCATGTTGAAAAGTTAAGAAAAACTACAAAAATCAAAGTTTTTATTAAATAAATTAAAATATTTCCTCCTAATCGCTTCTCATTACCCATAATCAGATTTGCGATGTAACATGTTTCAGGGTAGTATTGTATTGAGTTCCAAAAAAACTAGTTATTTTCAATCCTACGAGCACCTGCCACCTTATGGAAATTAAGCTGGGATGTTAAAGGGAGATAGGGGAATTTAGTATTATTTTTTTCTTGGAAAGGCCTTTCCTTGATAGTGTAACAAAAATATTGGAGGTGAAAAGAGTATGAAAAAAGTGTTTGTTGTGTTTCTTTTATTGGCAAGTTTGGTTATGGGAAGCGCATTATTCGCTCAAGTAACCCAAATCCCAAGAGAAGAAGCCGTGTATGTTGCAGGTTTTCAGTGGGGACCACCAACAACTGATAATCCACTTGCAGGTTCCCCAATGACGTTCGTTTCTGATCCTAGACAGCATATTTGGATATATGAAACTTTATTCACATGGGATGCTCTCAACGGAAAGTATGTTCCTATTTTGGGAGAATCCTATAGATGGCTTGATGATCTAAGATTAGAGGTAAAAGTAAATCCAAAAGCGTATTTCCACGACGGAGAACCAGTTACGGCAGATGATGTTGTATATTCCTACAAATTAGGCCAAAAATATCCTCTAGGTCTACAGATTTGGGAATGGTTGAAAGATGTTTACAAGGTAGATAACCACACTGTAATCTTCGAGATGAAGCCAGACAATCCAAACAGATTGATGGTAGAAGATGCAATTGGAGCTACCTTTATTCTTCCAGAACACATTTGGTCTAAGGTTGAAGCAGAAAATAATTATGATTTGACCAAAATCAGACAGTTTAGAAATGAAAATCCTGTAGGCTCTGGTCCATACAAAGTTTTTTATGAAAGTCCAGAAACCATAATCTTAAAAAGAGTAGATAATTATTGGGGAAACGAAGCTTTACACGGTGGGAAAAAACCCGCTGCCAAATATATAGTTCATCCTATTTTCAAAAGTAACGACGAAGGTAGTTTGGCTTTTGAAAACGGAGAAGTAGACGTTTCTCAGCAGTTTACTCCAAGAATATGGGAAATGTGGGAAAAGAAAGGACTTCCAATTGGTACATGGTATGACGAGATTCCTTACCATATGCCTGCAACAATGCCTTCGTTGTGGTTTAACGTGAACAAATATCCTCTCAGTTTGCCTGAAGTTAGAAAAGCCATTGCATATTCTGTAAATTACGCAAGAATTTCAGAACTTGCTATGTCTAATTATTCTCCTAAGGTTCAAGCCAGTCTTATACTGCCCTATGGTGGAGAAGCAAAATACTTCGATGAAAACTTGGTAAAGCAATACGGTTGGGAATACAATCCAAAAGAAGCTGTTAGAATATTAGAAGAAGATTTAGGAGCAACAAAAGGTAAAGATGGAATATACGTTCTTCCCGATGGAACAAGATTAGGCCCCTTTAGCGTAGAATGCCCGTACGGTTGGACAGACTGGAATGCTTCTTTACAAATCGTGGCACAAGGGGCAAGAGCAGTAGGTATAGACATCCAAACATCTTTCCCTGATGCACCTATAGCCTATGATAACAGACAAACAGGTAACTTCGATATGACGATGTGGGCACCTTCACAACCTGGACCTGCTCAACCCTGGTTGAGATTCCAAATAGCACTTTATTCAAAAGGTGTTCCCGAAGTTGGACAAATTGCATACAGTAACTACGGAAGATATAAAAATGAATGGGCTGATCAGCTCATCGATATGATACCAAAAGTAACCGACGAAAAAGAATTAAAGAACCTCTATACAGAGCTAGATCAAATATACAGAGAAGATATACCAATGTTCCCATTAATGTATAGACCTCAGACATTTTACGAATACAATGAAACTTATTGGACAGGTTGGGCAAACGCAAAGAATCCTTACGCACCCCCGATGCCTTTGGTAGGTGCAGGGATGGAAATGTTGTGGCATTTAGAACCTGCTAAATAAAGTTTTTACTAACTATTGATTTAGCCAAGAGTTCGTGGGGGGAAGTTTCAGCCCCCATGAACTCTTTTAAATATACCTTCGAGAGGTGAAGTATGTGAAAGGATTTACGAGATATTTTTTTCAAAAACTTTTTTGGTATTTACTAGCTTTTTTCTTGGCTTTATTTTTAAATTTTTTCTTACCAAGGCTCATTCCAGGAGATCCCATTTCAGTTATAGTAAGTAAAATGATGTCTGGAACCGTGGCAAGTGAGACACAAGAAAGAGTTTATCAATCTTTCATGGAAGAGTTCGGATTGGATAAACCTCTACCTATTCAGTTTTTCAACTATATAGGAAATGTTTTTAGAGGTGATTTAGGAACGACGTTCAGTTTGTACCCTCTTTCTGTTAATGAAGTTTTGGGAAACGCTATTGTATGGACTATTTTTTTACAATTTCCTGCAATAATTGTAGGTTGGATATTAGGGAACTTATTGGGAGCTGCTGCCGCTTACAGAAAAGGGGTTTTCGACAAAACTATTTTTCCTGTGGCACTATTCGTTAATTCTATCCCTTATTATGCTTTGGCAATCATATTACTATACGTTTTTGGAGTCTTCTTGGGATGGTTCCCGATTGGTGGTGGTTACAGCAGAACATTGCTCCCTTCTTGGAGTTGGGCCTTTGTGATTGATGTTTTACATCATTACTTCTTACCTTTTATTTCCATCGTTTTAGTAACAATAGGGGGACAAGCCATAGGTATGAGAGAGATGTCAATATATGAATTAAATACAGATTATGTTACCTACAGTAAGATGTTAGGTATCAAAGATAAGAAGATTCAAAGCTATGTTTTCAAAAATGCAGTTCTTCCTCAAATAACAGGGCTTGCAATAAGTTTAGGTACAATGGTGGGGGGAGCTTTGATCACCGAGATAGTCTTTGGATACCCCGGAGTGGGAACGTGGCTATTCAACGGAATAAGACAATTAGATTATCCAATGATCCAAGGTTCAACGCTTATAATAGCGATGATGGTTTTAATTGCTAATTTTATTTTGGATATGGTCTACGGACTAATAGATCCTAGAATTAAAGCTGCGCAAACGGAGGAGGGTTAAGATGAATACAATAAAATTACTATTGAAATCTCCAAAATTCCTAATAGGATTCGGCCTTTTTATGTTTTTATTCCTAACTGCCTTCATATACCCTGCAGTATCACCAAAAGATCCATTGGAGATGGTTGGATTTATGTACGAGTCCCCTTCCTCAACTTACTTGTTGGGAACAGATAACTTTGGAAGAGACGTATTTGTAGAGCTTATTCATGGGATGAAATCCTCATTGATCATAGGATTAATTTCAGGCGTCATTGCAACAACAATAGGTATAACTATAGGCCTTTTTGCGGGGTACAAAGGAGGAACCACTGATAACATATTAAATTCAATAACTAATATATTTTTAGTTATACCTCCATTTATAATACTGATATTGATAACGGTTAGTTTAAGAAGCAGATCCCTGTTTGTTATGGGACTAGTATTGGGGATAACCTCCTGGCCATGGACCGCTCGTGCCGTAAGGGCGCAATCACTCAGTCTAAGAAACAGGGAACATGTTGATATAGCCAGGTTAAATGGTGCCAGCACTGTAGAAATTATAATACGCGAAATAATGCCTTATATCTTATCTTATATATTCATGGCATTTATCCTCCAAGTTGCCACAGGTATTTTAAACGAAGCAGGAATAAGTATGTTAGGACTGGGTCCAAGTAATATAGTTTCACTCGGTACAATGCTTTCATGGGCATTATTATTTGAGTCTGTTAGATCAGGCGCTTGGTGGGCTTTTATTCCTCCCGCAATAATTATTGCTTTAATAACATTTTCATTATATTTTATGAATTCGGGGATGGATGAATTATTCAATCCCAAACTTAGGAGTTGATGAGGTTGGAATCAAAAAAGGTTATTTTAGAAGTTAACAATCTTAAAACCTATTATCAAACAAGGTTAGGAGAAAAAATAAAAGCGGTTAACAGCGTTTCTTTTAACCTATATGAAGGAGAAATCTTGGGAATAGCAGGTGAATCAGGTTGTGGTAAATCTACTTTAGCAATGAGTTTATCAGGCTTGTTTTTATCACCTTTGAAGTACGAAAGTGGATCAGTATTTTTAGACAATGAAAATATCATGCAAAAAAAAGAAAATGAGTTGAGAAGTAATATACTAGGGAAAAAATATTCTTATATCCCTCAAAGTGCTATGAATGCGTTGAATCCAACATTAAAAATCAAAAATTTCATAATAGATCTACTGAAAGAACACGATCCTAATATGACAGAAAAAGAGATCTTAAATTTGGCAAAAGAACGTTTTGAATCTCTTTCTTTGCCCCCAAGAGTTTTAAACCTCCACCCTTTAGAACTTAGCGGTGGTATGAAACAAAGGGTAGTTGTCGCAATCTCCACAATCATGAACCCAGAAGTTGTAGTAGCAGATGAACCAACTTCTGCATTGGACGTAACTTCCCAAAAAATAGTAATAAAATTAATTAAAGATCTTTTTGATAAAAAAATAGTAAAAAGTATAATTTTTATAACTCACGAATTACCCATATTAAGACATATATGTGACCGTATCGCTGTAATGTACGCCGGAGAATTTGTAGAGATAGGAAATATGAAAGATGTAATCTTCGATCCTATTCATCCTTACTCACAAGCATTAATGCAGTCTATTTTAGTCCCTGAAAAAGGCATAAAAGGTAAAAAACTACCAAGCCTTCCTGGTTCACCACCTGATTTAAGGAAAATCCCAAAAGGATGCAGGTTCGCAGATAGATGCCCTTTGGTAATTGAAGATTGTAAGAAAGAAGATGTCACTTTAACCAAATTAGGAGAAAGATCTGTAAGGTGCATTAGATTAAACCATATTTTAACACAAGGGAAGAGGGTGACGCCGTATGTCTAAACTCCCAAATGAAGAGATAATAAAAGTTGAAAATTTGACCAAAATATTTGGAAGTGGCAAAAAAGCTGTAAAAGCGGTAGATAACGTCACTTTTTCTATAAAAAAAGGGGAAATCGTCTCTCTTGTTGGACAAAGTGGAAGCGGAAAAACAACGCTAACTAGATTATTACTCAGGTTGTTAAAAGAAACTGAGGGCAAAATTATTTTTGGAGGTCAGGATATAACAGGTTTAACAGGAAAAGAAAAAAAGCTTTACTGGAAAAAGGTGCAAGCAATATTTCAAGATCCTTACGCCTCGTTCAATATATTTTCCCCGGTAAAAAAAGTTTTAATAGATGCTTTCAAGTTATTTGACAACAGTTTTACAAAACAAGAAAAAATGGCAAAGGTTTACGAAGCTTTGGAATCAGTTAATCTAAGACCTGAAGAAGTAGCAGATAAATATCCTTTTGAATTAAGCGGTGGACAAAGGCAAAGGATAATGATAGCAAGGGCTCATTTGATAAAGCCAAAATTACTCTTAGCTGACGAGCCAACTTCAATGATCGATGCAAACTTAAGATCCGGGATTTTGGAGTTACTGTTAGGTTTAAGGAATACTGAAGGTACTACTATTATGTTCGTAACCCACGACCTTGGTTTGGCTTACTATGTCAGCGATAGACTTTTCATCATGCATGAAGGGAAAATAGTAGAAAGTGGAGAAGCTGATAAAGTAATAACGCAACCCGAACACCCATATACAAAACAATTAATGATGGATGTACCTAAATTATCGGAAGAATGGATCTTAAAATAACATATACACTTTAGAGATAAAATGTGGGTGGGCTGCGGTGCGAAGGGGCGCTAAGATAAGTTTTTGAGTTTGTAAGGATAATAAAAACACCAATATAGGAGGAATAAAAATATGTCTGAAAAAGTTTTCCCAAAGGATTTCATGTGGGGAGCAGCTACTGCATCATACCAAATAGAAGGTTCTCCTTTAGCAGATGGAGCTGGTCCTTCGATTTGGCATAAGTTTTCTCATACACCTGGAAATACGTATAATGGGGACACTGGAGACGTGGCAGACGATCATTATAACAAGTACAAAGAAGATATTGCTTTGATGAAAGATTTAGGATTAAACGCGTACAGGTTTTCTATATCTTGGCCAAGAATTTTCCCATATGGTAAAGGTAAAATCAACGAAAAAGGTGTTGATTTTTACAATAGATTGGTTGATGAATTACTCAAGGCAGATATAACTCCTTTTGTCACATTGTATCATTGGGATTTACCCGCTGCTCTACAAGATCTGGGCGGTTGGACAAACAGAGACATCGCTTATTGGTACACCGATTATGCTGATTACATGTTTCAAAGATTGGGGGACAGAGTAAAAAATTGGATTACTTTAAACGAACCCTGGGTAATGGCTTTTGTTGGCCATTTTATGGGTGAACATGCGCCTGGAATGAAAGACCTTTACGCTTCCTTCTCAGTTGTTCACAATCAGTTGCGAGCTCATTCAAAAACAGTTAAAGCTTTCAGAGAAGAAAACATCAAAGAAGGAAAAATCGGAATAACTTTATCTAATTCTTCACACGATCCTGCAACTAATTCACAAGAAGATAAAGATGCAGCAAGGTTGGCCCATGAATGGACAAATTACCCATTGTTTTTGAATCCAATATACAAGGGCGAATATCCAAGTGGGATAAAAGAATATGCTTCTGAGTTTTTACCTCACAATTACGAAAATGATTTGGAAGAAATAAAAGAAAAAATCGATTTTGTAGGCATCAATTATTACTCTGGAGATCTTGTCAAGGCTGATACAAAATCATTTTTAGGTGGGAAAACCGTTGAAAGAGGTCTTCCAAAAACAGAAATGGGATGGGAGATCTACCCTGAAGGTTTCTACAAAATACTAAAAGGTGTACAAAACGAGTACAATCCAAAAGAAGTGTATGTAACTGAAAACGGTGCTGCTTTTGATGATAAAGTAGTAAACCAAGGGGTACACGATGAAGATAGAATAGATTATTTAAAGAAACATCTTGAACAAGCTTTAAGGGCTATTCAAAATGGAGTTACGCTCAAAGGATACTTCGTCTGGTCTTTATTAGACAATTTTGAATGGGCATGGGGCTATTCAAAAAGATTTGGAATAGTGTACGTTGATTACAAAACTCAAAAAAGGATCATAAAAGATAGCGGTAAATGGTATTCACAGGTTATCAAGAATAATTCTTTTGAATTCTAATCTTGTATTTAAATGAAAAGGCTTTTTTAATAGCAAACAAAGGATGTGAAAAAAATATGGAGAGGGATATAAAAAAGTTGATCTCTCAGATGACACTTGAAGAAAAGGCAAGTTTATCTTCGGGTTTAGACAATTGGCACACCAAACCCATTGAAAGGTTAGGGATACCTTCAATTACGATGAGTGATGGACCTCACGGCTTGAGAAAAGAAGTCACAAATCCTGAAGAAAGCTTGTTGGCAAACAGTACCCCCGCTACGTGTTTCCCAACAGCTGCTACAACAGCTTGTTCTTGGGATAGAAAATTAATAGAAGAAGAGGGAAAAGCTTTAGCTGAAGAATGCCAAGCTGAAAAAGTTGATATTATACTAGGCCCAGCTATTAACATTAAAAGGTCTCCATTGTGTGGAAGAAATTTTGAATATTTCTCTGAAGACCCATTCTTATCAACAGAGTTGGCTACAGCATATATAAACGCTGTACAAAGTTATGGAGTAGGAACCTCTTTGAAACATTACGCTGCAAACAATCAAGAACACAGAAGAATGAGTGTAGATGAAATAATAGATGAAAGAACCTTAAGAGAGATTTACTTAGCAAACTTCGAAGGAGCGGTAAAAAACGGCAAACCTTGGACGGTAATGTGTTCTTACAACAAAGTGAACGGTACCCATGCATCTGAAAACAAATACTTATTGACAGATATATTGAAAAAAGAATGGAATTTCGAAGGATTAGTTGTATCCGATTGGGGGGCAGTGAACGAAAGGGTAGACGGATTAAATGCAGGATTAGACTTAGAAATGCCTTCAAGTTTTGGAATAGGAGACAACAAAATCATACAAGCCGTAAAAAACGGTCAATTAGAAGAGAAGGTATTGGATGAAACTATAGAAAGACTCCTAAAAATCATTTTTAAAGCCATAGATAACAGAAAACAAAACGCAACGTATGATAAAGAAGCTCATCATCAATTGGCGAGAAAGATCGCAAGAGAAAGCATGGTACTTTTGAAGAATGAAGACAATATACTTCCAATTAAAAAAGAAGGAACGATAGCCATAATTGGAGAATTTGCTACATCACCCAGGTATCAAGGTGGTGGAAGTTCGCATGTAAACCCCACAAAAATAGATAACCTACTAGAAGAGATAGAAAAAATAACTCAAGGAAAATCTAAAATTCTTTACGAAAAAGGATACCATATTGACTCAGAAGAAATCGATGAGGAACTTATAGAAAAGGCTAAAAGATCTGTAAAAGAATCTGACGTCGCTGTAATCATCGCAGGACTACCTGAAAGATACGAATCAGAAGGGTACGATAGAGAACATATGCAGATGCCCCAAAGCCATAACAAGTTGATAGAAGAAATCACCCAGATTCAACCAAATACAGTGGTGGTATTAAGTAATGGTGCCCCAGTTGAAATGCCTTGGGTTGATAAAGTCAAAGGGCTACTAGAAAGTTACCTAGGAGGCCAAGCATGGGGAGGAGCTGTCGCGGATATCCTGTTTGGCGAAGTTAATCCTTCTGGAAAATTGGCAGAAACATTTCCAATAAAACTGAGTCACAATCCTTCATCCCTAAACTTCCCAGGGGAAGACGATAGGGTTGAATACCGAGAAGGCATATTTGTAGGGTATAGATATTATGACAAAAAACAAATAGATCCTTTATTTCCATTTGGATATGGATTAAGTTACACCTATTTTGAATATACCGACCTAACAATAGATAAAAAGGAAATAAACGATAGCGAAACGCTGAACGTTAAGGTGAAAGTTAAAAATACAGGAAATATGAGAGGCAAAGAAATAATTCAATTGTATGTAAGAGACATAGAAAGCAAAGTAAATAGGCCAGAAAAAGAACTAAAGGGATTCGAAAAAATACAACTTGAACCCGGCGAAGAAAAAACTGTAACTTTTACCTTGGATAAAAGGGCTTTTGCTTATTACAACACAGAGATACGGGATTGGTACGTAGAAAGTGGAGAGTTTGAAATAATGGTGGGAAAATCGTCGAAAGATATAATATTAAAAGAAAAAGTAAAAGTCAACTCTTCAAAAATAATAAGAAAGAAGTTTCATAGAAATTCCACGATTGGTGATTTAATGGAAGACCCTGTTGGCTCACAAATCTTAAAAGAAATAATGAAAGATCAGATTTCAGAAATTTTCCCAGTCGATGAACACAGAAATGAAGAGTTAGTTCTCTCGATGATGAAGTATCTGCCTCTGAGAGGACTAATAAACTTTGGAAGAGGACAATTCACAGAAGAAATGCTGGAAGAACTCCTTAAAAAACTAAACGAACAAAGATAAGAAACTTTAGAGACGATCCCTAAGATCGTCTCTTTGCTTTAATCACTTACTTAAATTAAAAAGGAGAAGGTGCTCTCTTATGAAATCAAGATCCATTGGTAAAAGAATAATGAGTATAGTAATAATCATATTCATATTGTTCGGCCTTTCTATAATTTTCAATACTACTTCTCTTACCAAATCAAATGCTGGGTTAGAATCTTATAAAAATTTATCAGACCAAGTTAATAATATAACTGAAGTAGAAACAGCATTTTTTGAAGCTTCTTTGAATTTTAAAGATTATTTAGGTAATTACGAAAAAAATTTTGAAAACGGTTTTAGAGGAAATTTATCTAAAATAGAATCATATATGAACGATTTGCTTGACACCACCGAAGAATCTACCTCTTTAGTTTATATTAATGAATCTTTAAATACATATGAATATAATTTCGATAAAATTGTACAATTAAATTCTCGGGCTAATACTTTTCTTTCGGAATACGATAAGCTAAGCAAATCATTTATTCAACAACTAAATAATTTCAATACTTTAACTAAACAATATAGCGTTTTGGCCTTTTCACTATTATCAGAGGATCCTGTTGTAACAGTGCAAAATATCAACGAAGAAGTTAAAAAATATTTCTCTTCTAAATCTTCAAGCGATAAAAACAATGTATTAAATATGTTCTCAACCTTTAAAGACAATTTAGCGTTTGTAGAATTTGGATTAACCAACGATGAACTTAAAAATGCTTTTTCAGAACTAATGGAAAACCTTGATAGTTTAGAAAACACATTCAACCAAATATTCACAGCGATAGAATCCCAGGGGCCCATAATCGGGCAGATGAAACAAGTAAAGCT